>JAQXWB010000066.1 GCA_029225225.1 Bacillota bacterium
AGAGCAACTGACTCTTAATCAGTGGGTCCCCGGTTCGAGTCCGTGAAGGTGCACCAAATGGCCCGTTGGTCAAGTGGTTAAGACAGTGGCCTCTCACGCCATTAACATCGGTTCGAATCCGGTACGGGTCACCAAGCAAAAAAGTACTTGACAAAAGAAGAAAAAGTGATATAATAAACGCTGTTCTCAAGGAAACTTGATAACATACAGTTGGTGTTGTTTGCGGTGAGGGTCCACCTGTTCCCATCCCGAACACAGAAGTTAAGCTCACTTGCGCCGACAATACTTTGCGGGCGACTGCACGGGAAGATAGGTAACGCCAACACAAGGAACCTATTCGAAAGAGTAGGTTCTTTTTTTGATACATATTGTAACTGGTATCTGGCATTTGTGCGTGGAACTACGATGCTGTGATGAAGTTGTATCTTAGAATGATATTTGAGTAGAAGATGATATGATAAGGACGCTGAAACATGAAGATTTGAATGATGTGATGCAGATTTGGCTTGGAGCGAATTTGCAGGCGCATTCTTTTATTTCGAAAGAGTACTGGATCGAACACTTTGATTTCGTGCGTGAGATGATTTCACAAGCCGAAGTGTATGTATATGAAAATGTGCGTACCCATACGATAGAGGGGTTCATCGGTCTGGAAGAAAATGATATTGCAGGGATTTTTGTAACGGAGAGTGTGCAATCAATAGGGATTGGCAAACAGTTGTTAGATTATGTGAAGTTGATCAAACAGAGTCTGTGCTTGCGTGTTTATAGGAAAAATGAACGTGCTGTTGCGTTCTATCGACGAGAGGGCTTCGTGATACGAGGACAAAGCGTTGTTGCGGATACCGGAGAAGAGGAATTTCTCATGGTGTGGGTCAATGCATAAAATAGAAATAGCTTTCGGTACTGATTTTTGGTTTGGTCTTTGACCGAAAATCAGTACCGGAATTTTTGCCGAAATTTTGTTGTTCAGGGATGATAGTTTCTGCGCGGGCGGACAGTGTCGTCTATTATTACGTTGTTACACCTAAAACTTTATAAGGCAGCTTCATCAGCGAACGTAGGCACGCCGACTCGGCGTGCCTTCCGCGAAGCGGCAGACGGTACAGAGAACAAGTTTGTAGGTATTTGGTAGTTCCTGCACGAGGTTGCCACACCCGGTGTGCGCACTGGGTTCGCAATGACATAGGAGGGTGGCTTGTGTGCATTTGGTAGTTTCTGCACCGGCGCGCTGAGGTCATCTTGCACTACGGCGTACTGCTACCGATCTCAAAACTCGCATTTCATAAGGTAATGTTTTAGACGTAACAGCCTGCTTCAGTATTATCAATCACCAATCGTCAGATAGGTATTCCTCTAAGGTGATGTCCTCGGACATGATGGTTTGGGCGGCTGCTTTGCCGACATAGCGGAAGTGCCACGGCTCGTAGCCGATGCCGGTGATGTCTGTTTTGTCGTCGGGGTAGCGGAGGATGAAGCCGTATTCCGCGCAGTGCTCCAAGAGCCACGCCCAAACCGATTCATCCCTGCATTGATCGGGGTCCTCTGAGTCAATATCTACGGCAAGACCGAGCTGGTGTTCACTCGTGCCGGGGAGGGCGACCCATTGCCGCGTGAGCGCCTCCGCTTCCTCCGAGGAGTAGCCATCAGCTAAATTCCTTGCCAAATTGCGGTTATAAATGCTCTGCTGTGTCTCTTGCGAGCGGTAGCCTGAGTAGACGATGGGGAGCAGACCGTCCGCGCGGCAGGCGTCGAACATTGCCTGCAAGGTGTCGATGATACGCCGATCGACTTGTTCTCCGCCGCGCAGATCAACCAAAGTTACCTCCCAATCCGAGGGGACGGAATGCTCAGCATCGACTAAGATCAGATTCCAATCGGAATACTCCGCTGCGGGCGGCAGCTCTGTCTCTCCGAAGAAGCAGCCGCCGAGCAGCGTGAGGCAGAGCAGAAGCGCCGCAAGCAGCGATCGCTTTTTCATCTCAGGTATTCTCCTCCTTGAGCGCGTCGATGGGGTTGTCCTTTTTGACCTTGCGCATGGCGTACATCATCGAGACGAACACGACGAGAAACACGCTGAGCGAGGCGATCAGGACGGACGACCACGACAGGTGAAAATCATTGTTGTAATACATTCCTGCGGCGGCGCGGTAGAGTAAATAGGTGAGCGCTGCCGAAAGCGGCAGACCGATCAGCAAGGCGCGGAAGCCGTACAGCCCGCATTCAAAGCAGACCATGCCGTTCAAGCCGCCGCGCGTCATGCCGACGGAGCGGAGCATGGCGAAGTCTCTGCGCCGCAATGCAATGTTGGTTGAAATGGTGTTAAAGACATTCGCTACGCAGATGAGCGAGATGAGCGTGATGAAGCCGTAGGAGAAGACACGCACGACAGTTAGCATATTGTTTGCGGTGCGCTGCTCGTCAAGGGCGTTATACAGACGGTTGCGGCGATAAGAGACGCCGTGCGCCGCAAAGACCTCCGCAAGCGAAGCCTGTGCCGTGTCATTGTCCGAGACGGTGCAGCAAAGCTCGCCGGCGTATTCGCCCTCCAAGGCGCTGTAGGGCAGATACAGGCAGATTATATCGCGGTTCGTGCCGAAGAGGTCTTCGTCCGTGTAGACGAGAACACGCTGCTGCTGAAGCTTCGCCGGGCGGATGGACTGCTTGCCCGTCTCGTAGTTTCTGTAATGGCTGACCCATGCACCGTCTAAGTACTCGCTGCCTTCGTAGACCTCGTTTTCGGCGGGGTCGCTTTGCAAGAGCTCCACTGCGGTTTGGTTTTCGTCCAAATAGGCACCCTGATAGGTGACGCGCTCATTGCCGTCGGTGGAATAGAGGTGGGAAAAGACGCGGTTGCAGACGATTGCGCCGGGGTTGGCGTCATAGTCTGCGCGGGTTAGACCGCAATGCGACAAAACGGCGTCAAAGCTGGTCTCGTCGAGGTAGAAAATGCTGATCTCCGTCTGCAACGGCTCCGACGCGCCGTTAAGGAAGTCCACATAGCTTTTGGCAAGCTGACCTGCGTCAAAGACGGTGCTTTCCACGCGCAGGGTGGAAGCGACGGCGGTTTTGATGCCGTCCGCCTGCCGCAGATCGGGCAGAATTTTTTCATAGTCGTCCATAGACACTGCGCTCGAGCTGTAGCTGAGATCGTAAGGTGTGGTGCCGGAGACACCCTCGACGGAGTCGGTCAGATACATTCCGTAGGTGCCTGCCGAGACGAAGAGGAGGACGCTCATGGCAAGGGAGAAGATCGTCGCGCGGTATTTTTTGCGGCTGCGGCGGAAGTATTTTTTAGACAGCATCCCGGGCAGACCGAACAGCTTGTAGGTCAGCTTGCCGCTGCGCACATCGCGTCCTTTGACGGAGACATCGCGGCTTTGGCGGATGGCTTCGATGGCAGTCACCTTCATCGCGCGGCGTGCGGGAATGATCGCGGAGAGGAAAACGGTCAAAACGGCAATGACTGCTGCGCCGATCAGGGAGACAGCGGAGACGTGGTATTGCATTGCAAGACCGCCGTTGCTTGCGCCGCCGAACATGCCGGTCAGCTTATCGCCCAAAAGCGAGATCGTAATCCACATACCGCCGCAGCCTGCCAAAAGTCCGAGGGGGATGCCGATCAGGCAGACGATCGCTGCCTCGTGCAGGACGGTGGCGCGGAGCTGCTTTCTCGTCGCGCCGATGGAGGAGAGCAGACCAAACTGTTTGGTGCGTTCGCTGACGGAGATGGAGAAGGCGGAATAGATCATGCTGACCGAGCCGAGGAGGATCAAAAAAACGAGCACGCAGACAAAAACCGTAACAAAGCCGGTGAAATTGTCGTAGCGGTAGTTGCCGAGTGCCATCAGGTAGTCCCAGTTCGCGCTCCCCGCGCTGAAGGTGTAGCGATCCATAAAGGCATTCATTGTGTCGGTGTCATAGTCCGTTGTGCGCACATAAAGGTCATAGACGCCCGTTTCAATCGTGGGATCGGCACGCGTCAGGGCGAGATAGCCGGGCGCGCTGTAGTCCTCATAGTCCGCGCGCTCACTGATGCCGACGACGGTATAGGTGCGCATCATGGTGGGCGTAAAGTCCTCCGGCTCATAGGGGAAATACATATTGTTCTGCCAAAGCGGTTCGCCTTGATAGCTGCGGATGCCGAATTCAAGCGTGACGGTTTCGCCGAGTGCAAGCGTGACCTCGCCGTCATAGTCTAAATGCTCCGGAACGACCAGCTCCGTGCTGTTTTCCGGCAGCCTGCCCGCGAGCAGGTGAACGGGCAACAGGTCGGTGTAGCCCTCGTCCATGCCGTGGACATAGAGGAAGGGCTTGTTCTCGTTTGCCGAGGCGACTTTGGCGTAGCCGAGCACCTGTGCCGCCGTGAGTGTTTCGGTCTGCTTGTCTTTTGCCACGGCCTCGGCAGTCGCGGTATCCACATCCAAGAGAGAGAAATAATAGGTACCCGACTGATAGGCGGCGCTGCGCTGCAAATGGTGCATCAGGGTACCTGCAAAGGTCGTGACCGCTGTGAACATCGCTGCCGACAAGATCACGCCGATGATGGTCACAAGCGTGCGGGTGCGGTTTTTTCGCATGGACTGCACCGCGACGCGATGAAAGACACTCATTTGCGGATCACCTCGTCTCTGACGATGTGACCGTCCTCAATGGCGATGACGCGGTCTGCTTGCAGGGCGATGGACTCGTCGTGGGTGATGACGATGAGGGTCTGCCCGTATTCGCGGTTGGAGTATTTCAATAATTCGATGATCTCCTGCGAGTTTTTGCTGTCCAAATTGCCCGTCGGCTCGTCGGCAAGGACGACGGAGGGGGCGTTCATCAGCGCTCTGCCGATGGACACGCGCTGTTGCTGCCCGCCGGAGAGCTGGTTGGGTAGGTGCTTTTCACGCCCCTCCAGACGCAAGGTTTGCAGCAGCTCGCGCAGGCGCGCCTCGTTGACCTTTCTGCCGTCCATTAAGACGGGCAGGGTGATGTTCTCGACGACATTCAGCACGGGAATGAGGTTGTAAAACTGATAGATCAGCCCGACCTCGCGGCGGCGGAAGATGGCAAGCGCGGTATCCGAACGGGAATAGACATCCTCGCCGTTCATGTAGACCTTGCCGCCCGTCGGGCGGTCTACGCCGCCGAGAATGTGCAGAAGGGTCGATTTTCCCGAGCCGGACGGACCGATGATTGCCAAGAACTCACCTTGCGCAACGCTGAAAGAGACATCGTCCAGCGCGCGGACGGTGTTTTCTCCCGTGCCGTAGGTTTTGCTCAGGTGTTCGATGCGTAATAATTCCATGGTCTTTTGCTCCTTTTCAATCGTTCTGCGTTTAGTATACTGCCCTTCGGTGACACCTCGGTGACTCAAATGTGACAATTTTGTCATAATCAAAAAATGCCCGCAAGGGGCATTTGAGATGGAAATAATATGTTTATCCTTGCTTTTGTAACGAAAATTTGCTATCCTGTTTATGCCGCTTTGCGGCGGGGTGCTGCCACCAACGGCGGACGGTTTCCTCCCTTCGTAAGATGGGAGGTGATGCGCATGTATGTTACTTATGCGGAGCTTTTCAGCTTCGTTTTGGTGCTTTGTGCCGTCATTACTCTCGTAGTTGCGTTATCCAACCACAAGAGAAAGTAATCAAAAAAAGATTACTCCGTCCTACAGCCCACCAAGCTTAACGGAGTAATCTGTTCAAGATGGGAGGTGACTGTTCGTTGGCAACACCTCTTCAATCATAGTATAGCACGGGAAAAGCGGAATTGCAAGCGCTTTTCCCGTGCTTTTTTGCGATGCGGTCATACCGTGCCTTTATACAGCTTGAGGATAAATTCTGCGCCGCCTTTGACATTGGCGGCAGTCAGCGTTCCGTTTTGTGCGGCGGCGATGGAGCGCGAAAGCGCAAGCCCAATACCGACGCTTTCCTGTGAGGCGTTGCGTCCCTTATAATAGCGCTCGAAGAGGTGCGGGAGGTCTTCAGGGTCAATGCCACCGCCTTCGTCGCGGATGCGGATGCAGGCGGCGACCGCGTTTTCCTCGGCGGTCACCGTGATCGTCCCTTCGCGCATGTGCTCGGTGCAGTTTTTTAAGATGTTGCCAAGCGCCTCCGCAGTCCAAGCGAGGTCGCAATCCGCGCTGCCCGACGCCTGCACGGAAAGCTGCTGCCCCTTGACCTCCATAAGAATGGACAGCGGCTCTGCGGCGCGGGCGATCAATTCGGAAAGCGCAACGCGCTCGCGGCGGAACTGCACCGTGCCGGCGTCGAGCTTTGCAAGCTTCAAAAGAGAATTGACGAGCCAGTCCATCCGCTGCACCTGACGGCGCAGGGTACGGAGGCTGTTTTGCCGCGTCTCCTCCGTGAGATCGGGGTCACTCAGTCCTGCGAGCAGGAGATTGACTGCTGTTAGAGGTGTGCGCATTTGGTGCGAGATATCCGCCATGGACTCGGCAAGCTGCACCTTCTCCTGCCGAAGCTGCGCAGACTGCTCCGTGAGCCGAACGGTCATTTTCCGCAGCTCACTGCGCAAAAGGCTGACCTCGCCCTCGGTATATTGCGCGAAGCTGATGTCCTGCCGCCCGTGCAGCACCGCGTTGATATCCTCCGCAAGATGCGCCATCGTGCGATAGCGGCGGCGTGCGCTCAGAAGATACAGTGTTATAAGGAGAATGCTCAAAGCGGCAGTCAGCATACCTGCGCGCAGATCGAGCCAAAAGCAGACTGCGGTGAACACGGCGCACAGCGGCACTGAGACGGCGAGCATTCGCCGAATTTCAGGGTTTCGCAGCATATTCAGCCCTCCAAGCGGTAGCCGACGCCGCGCACTGTGCGGATGAGCTGCGGCTCCTGCGGGTCGTCCTCTAACTTCTCGCGCAAACGCTTGATGTAGACCGTGAGCGTGTTGTCGTTAACGAAATCGCCTGCGACATCCCAAATCTCCTCGAGCAGCTTCGCGCGGCTGAGCGTTATGCCGCGGTGGTTGAGAAAGACCAACAAAAGACGGTATTCGAGCGCGGATAGGTTGAGATCGGCGCCGTTTTTGGTCGCGGCGGCGCGGTCGGTGTCCACGCGGACGCTGCCCAGCTCGATCACGGACTGCGCGACTCCCGTGCGCCTTAAAACGCTGCGGATCCGTGAGATCAGCTCACGCGGGCGGAAGGGCTTGGCGATATAGTCGTCCGCGCCGAGGTCAAGCCCCGTGACGACACTGTATTCGTCGCCGGAAGCGCTGAGAAAGATCACGGCGCTTTTGGTGCGCTGCTTGATCGCGGAGCAGATGGAAAAACCGTTGCCGTCCGTCAGACCGACATCGAGCAGGACGAGATCGAATTCCGCAGCTTCCATGGCGGCAAGCGCCTCGGTCTGTCCGGACGCGCTCTGCACGGAGAAGCCCTCGGAGCGTAAAAATTGTGTCAGCGCGGCGACGATTGTAGCGTCGTCCTCTACGAGAAGAATGTGTTCCATCCTGCGCCTCCTTTTCCTTTTTCCTTATCATAGCGCGTCGGATGCGCTTTGGCAAGAAAAAAAGCGAGGAAGCGCGAAAGCGGGTGGAAAAAGGAAGGCTGCTATGCTATAATTCTATGGTAAAGGCGGCTTCAAAATCGGTGCCTACATGAGATTGCCGTGTCGATGCGCTCCTCGCAATGACAGGGAGGGGCACCTTGTTTGTCATTGCGAGGGCGCTTGCGCCCGCGGCAATCTCTGGGTGTAGGTTTGTACACAGTCGGTGGTTTCTACACAGGCGGGGACATGTCCCCGCCCTACAAATCGGGATAGGGATGATTTTTATGTTTCGAATTTTGGTTGCGGATGATGATAAAAATACCAGACGGCTGCTGCAAGCGGTGTTGGAGGCAGAGAACTATACCGTGTTTACCGCCGAAAACGGGGAGGCGGCGCTCGAGGTCTTGGATCGGGAGCATATTGACCTCGTGGTTTTGGATATCATGATGCCGAAAATGGACGGCTACGAGTTTACCAAGACCCTCCGCGCGGCGCAGAGTGAGCTGCCGATCCTCATGATCTCCGCCAAGCAGCTACCGGAGGATAAGCGAAAGGGCTTCCTCGCGGGGACGGATGACTATATGACCAAGCCGATTGACGAGGAGGAAATGCTCCTGCGGATTCGCGCGCTGCTGCGGCGGGCGAAGATCGCCAGCGAGCGGAAGATTGTGATCGGAGATGTGACGCTGGACTATGACTCTATGACGGTGACCCGCGCGGGACAGACGCAGGAACTGCCGCAAAAGGAATTTCAACTCCTTTATAAACTCCTGTCCTACCCCGGAAAAATTTTTACGCGCATTCAACTCATGGACGAGATCTGGGGCGCGAACAGCGAGACGGGCTGGGAGACAGTGACGGTGCACATCGGCAGGCTCCGCAGACGCTTCGAGGGCTGGGACGAATTTGAGATCGAGTCCGTGCGCGGACTGGGATATAAGGCGGTAAAAAAGGTATGAAACGGATCAAAGGTCGGCTGACGGTAACAGTGCTTTTGTCGGCACTTGTTTTTCTCGTCTTGTTTTTGGCATTGCTGCTCGGCGGAAGCACGGTGTTTCTACTCGTGCGGATCGGCGTGCTGTCCACACCACCGAAAATGTATTATGCGGTATTCTATATGGCGGGCGCAAGTCTGCTGATTGGTGCGGTGCTTGCGGCAGTGTCGGGGCGTTTTGCCCTAAAACCGATTCGCACCTTGATTGCGCAGATGCAGCGCCTTGCCTCGGGCGATCTTCAGGCGCGGTTGGAATTCCATGAGCCTTATGCGCATATTCCTGCCTATACAGAGTTATCCGACGGGTTCAACAAAATGGCGCAGGAGCTGCAAAACACCGAGCTCCTGCGTTCAGACTTCATCAACAATTTTTCCCACGAGTTCAAAACGCCGATCGTCTCCATTGCGGGCTTTGCCAAACTGCTCAAACGCGGAAACCTCACGGAGCAGCAGCGTGTGGAATACCTTGATATTATTGAGGAGGAGTCGATGCGTCTTTCCGAAATGGCGACGAATGTGCTGAATCTGACGAAGATCGAGAATCAGAGCATCCTAACCGATCGTACGGAATACAATCTCTCTGAGCAGCTTCGCGCAAGCATCCTTTTGCTCGAACGAAAGTGGTCAAAAAAGAGATTGCAATGGCAGCTTGAGTTGGGCGAGCACCGTATTACGGCGAATGAGGAGCTGTTAAAGCAGGTGTGGATCAATCTGCTTGATAACGCGATCAAATTCTCACCCGAGGACGGAACCATCGGCGTGCAGATTGCAGAACGGGGAGGAGTGCTCTCGATCAGCGTGCGCAACGCGGGCACGACGATCCCTCGGCAGGAGCAGGAGAAAATTTTTCGAAAGTTTTATCAGGCGGATACTTCACATTCCTCCGAGGGCAACGGCATCGGGCTTGCCATCGTCAAACGCGTGGTCGAGCTGCATCAAGGCGCGGTGGAGGTACACAGCGAAAACGGCGGCACGACCTTTACGGTGACGCTCTCGACCTGCAGCGAAGAAGGAGGAAAACGGGCATGAATATTTGGCTGGTACTGGCGTTTCTTTTCTTTATCGGTTCCGTGATCGGCTGGGTGGCTGAGCTGCTGTTCCGCCGTTTCATTTCGTCTGCCAATCCGGAGCGTAAGTGGATCAACCCGGGCTTTTGCGTGGGGCCCTATATCCCGCTTTACGGCTTCGGGCTTTGCTTTTTGTTTTTGATCGCTTCGCTCGAACCGGAGACGGGACGCAACCCGTTTTGGAGCAAGACGCTGCTGTTCCTTGTCATGGCGGTTTGCATGACGCTGATCGAGTACATCGCAGGCATTCTGAGTCTCAAGGTCTTTAAGGTTCGCCTCTGGGACTACCGCAAGGAGTGGGGCAATATCCAAGGCTTGATCTGTCCGAAATTCTCGCTGATCTGGGCGGTGCTCGGCGCGGCGTACTATTTCCTGATCCATCCGCACATTCTCAGCGCCTTGGCGTGGCTCTCGCGGAATTTGGCGTTTTCGTTCTTCATCGGGCTGTTTTTCGGCGTGTTCCTGATCGACGTCGCCTATTCAACGCATCTTGTCGCCCATATCCGAGCCTTTGCTAAGAGCAATGAGGTCATTGTGCGCTATGAGCATCTGAAAGCCTATGTCCGCAGCGCACAGGAGAAACGGAAGCAGCGCCCGCGCTTCTTGTTCCCGCTGCGTTCGGACGTCCCGCTGTCGGAGCATTTGAAAAACCTGCGCGATTCGCTGGAGAAAAACGAGAAAAAGAAGAAAAAAGAGAAAAAGTAGGACTACAACCCGCGGGCAGTGCCTGCACAAGATTGCCGCAGCCGGTGTGCGCACCGGCTTCGCAATGACAAGGGGGGCGAGCCGTGTCATTGCGATGGCGCTTGCGCCCGTGGCAATCTTGTGGAGGAGCTACCGACTGCGTATAAATGCGTCAGCTTGTGCTGTCTGCCGCTTCGCGGACGGCGGGGACATGTCTCCGCCCTACAGAGATGAAACAATCCGAACGGAGGAAGCGATTTCCTTTGTTCGGATTGTTTCGTTTCAGTTTAGATTCCGCCGATATAATTTCGGCATACAGTGTATTCGGAAAGGACTCTGAAGCGATGGTTAGAATATTGAAAAACCTGAAAAAGAAGGACTGGGGGCTGATCGCCTGTGCGGTCGGCTTCATTGTCGTTCAGGTCTGGCTCGATCTCCGACTGCCGGATTATATGTCGGAGATCACACGACTTGTCAAAACGGAGGGCAACCTGATGCGCGAGGTGCTGATCGCGGGTGGTAAAATGCTGCTGTGCGCCCTCGGCAGTCTGCTCTCGTCCGTTGGTGTGGCGGTGCTTGCGGCACGGGTCGCGACCAACTTCGGCGCGACGCTGCGCGGCAGGCTGTTTTCCAAGGTGCAGTCGTTCTCCATGGAGGAGATCGGCAAATTCTCTACGGCGAGTCTTATTACCCGCACGACGAACGATGTCACGCAGGTGCAGATGCTGATTGTGCTTGGCCTGCAATCCATCATCAAGGCGCCGATTATGGCAACATGGGCGATCACAAAGATCTCGAACAAGAGCGCGGAGTGGACGATCTCCACTGCCGTCGCGGTCGCGATTTTGATTTTTGTCGCCACGCTTGCCGTGCTGCTCGTGCTGCCGAAGTTCAAGAAGCTCCAGAGCCTGACGGACGATCTTAACCGCGTCACGCGGGAGAATCTGACCGGTCTGCGCGTTGTGCGCGCCTACAACGCCGAGGGCTATCAGGAAAAGAAATTCGATGAGAGCAACGAGACGCTGACCGCCACGCACCTGTTTACAGGTAGGGCAATGGCAATCCTGATGCCGTCGGTGCAGCTTGTAATGAACGGTTTGAGCCTTTCCATCTATTGGATTGGTGCGGCTCTGATCAACAGCGCACAGATGACGGAGAAGATCACGCTGTTTTCGGACATGATCGTTTTCTCACAGTACGCAATGCAGGTCGTCATGGCGTTCATGCTGCTTGTGATGATCTTTATCCTCCTGCCGCGTGCGTCGGTGTCCGCCAAGCGTATTTTGGAGGTTCTGGACACGCCGCTCTCCATCGAGGACGGCACGCTCACGGACACCGGCTTCAGCGCACAGGGCGAGATCGAGTTCCGCAATGTATGCTTCCGCTATCCCGGTGCGGAGCATGATATGCTGCAAGACATCAGCTTTACCGCCCATCGCGGGCAGACCGTCGCCATCATCGGCGCGACGGGCAGCGGCAAGAGTACGCTCGTCAACCTCGTGCCGCGCTTTTATGACGCGACCGAGGGCGAGATCATGGTGGACGGCGTAAATGTGCGCAGCTATACGCAGGAGGCGCTGCGCGATAAGATCGGCTATGTCTCACAGAAGGCGGTGCTGTTTTCCGGCACGGTGTGCAGCAATGTCGCCTTCGGAAACGACGGGAAGGAAAAGAGCGCTGATGTGGTTGAGGCGGTTTACACCGCGCAGGCGGCGGAATTCGTCGAGAAGCTGCCCGAGGGCTATGACGGCTATATCGCGCAGGGCGGCAGCAACCTCTCCGGCGGACAGAAGCAGCGTCTTTCCATCGCAAGAGCGGTTTGCAGGCATCCCGAGATTCTGATCTTTGACGATTCCTTCTCTGCCCTGGACTATAAGACTGACCGAGAATTGCGCAAGCAGCTTGCAAGAGACTGTGCGGACAGCACCAAGCTGATCGTTGCGCAGCGCATCGGCACTATCCGCGATGCCGACAGCATCATCGTCCTCGACGAGGGGAAGATCGCCGGGATCGGTACGCACGCGGAGCTGATGAAGAACTGCGAGGTCTACCGACAGATCGCATACTCGCAGCTTTCAAAGGAGGAGCTGGCAGAATGAATATGAGACATGGCCCGCATTCGGCGGGAAAGGCTGCGCCCGAGAAAGCGAAAAACTTTACGGGCACATGGAAAAAGCTGCTGGTCTATTGTAAAAAATACTGGTTTGCGATGATCGTCGCGCTGCTCTTTGCCGCTGTCGGCACGGTGCTGACGCTGATGGGGCCCGACAAGGTCTCCGAGATGACCGAGACGATCATGGCAGGTATGCAGACGGGCATCGACATGGGCGCAATTGCGCGCATCGGTTTTACGCTGGTGGCATTCTTTGCGGGAAGCGCGATCTTGAGCTTCTTGCAGCACTTCATTATGGCGACGGTGACACAGCGCGTATCCAGAAAAATGCGCGGCGATATCTCGCGGAAAATCAACCGCCTGCCGATGTGGTATTACAACAAGACCTCCACGGGCGATGTTCTCTCCCGCGTGACTAACGATGTTGATACCATTTCCCAGTCGCTGAACCAGAGCATCGGCACGCTCGTCTCCGCCGTGACGCTCCTGCTCGGCTCGCTCCTGATGATGCTCCTGACGGATGTTGTTATGACGTTGACGGCGGTCTTATCGACGCTGCTCGGCTTCGCTCTGATGATGGCGATCATGGCGCATTCGCAGAAATACTTCGCGCGCCAGCAGCGCCACCTCGGCGAGGTCAACGGGCATATCGAGGAGATGTACTCGGGGCATACGGTCGTTAAGGCATACAACGCCGAGAAAAAGTCACAGGAGACCTTCGACGAGCTGAATGAAAAGCTCCGCGAGAGCGGTTTCCGCGCGCAGTGCCTCTCGGGCATGATGCAGCCGATCATGGGCTTCATCGGCAACCTCGGCTATGTTGCGGTGTGCGTCGTCGGCGCGCTGCTGACGATGAACGGGCGCATCGGCTTTGAAGTAATTGTGGCGTTTATGATGTATGTCCGCTACTTTACGCAGCCGCTGTCTCAGATTGCGCAGGCGGCGCAGACGCTGCAATCCGCCGCCGCAGCGGGCGAGCGCGTGTTTGAGTTCTTGGAGGCGGAGGAAATGGCGGACGAGAGCGGCAAGACCGCCACCCTCGGCGAGACGAAGGGCGCCGTGGAATTCGAGCATGTCCGCTTCGGCTATGAGGATTCCGACAAGATCGTCATTCACGACTTCTCCGCTAAGGCAAAGCCCGGGCAGAAGATCGCCATTGTCGGCCCGACGGGTGCGGGCAAGACGACGCTCGTCAATCTGCTCATGCGCTTCCACGAAATTCAGGGCGGCAGAATTCTGATCGACGGCGTGCCGACCGCAGACGTCAAGCGCGAGGAGGTGCGCAGCCGCTTCTGCATGGTCTTGCAGGACACATGGCTGTTTGAAGGCACGGTGCGCGAGAATCTCGTCTACTGCACGCTGGACGCGACCGAGGAGAAAATGAAGGCGGCTTGCCGCGCGGTCGGGCTGGATCACTTTGTCCGCACGCTGCCGAAGGGGTATGACACGGTTCTGAACGATCAGGTCAGCCTCTCACAGGGACAGAAGCAGCAGCTTACCATTGCCCGCGCGATGATCGCCGACCGTCCGATGCTGATCTTGGACGAGGCGACCAGCTCCGTCGATACCCGCACGGAGCTGCAAATTCAGAGCGCAATGGACGAACTTATGAAGGACCGTACTTCCTTTGTCATCGCCCATCGCCTTTCCACCATTAAAAACGCCGATTTGATTCTGGTACTCAACGACGGCGATATCATAGAGAGCGGCACGCATGAGCAGCTTCTGGCGCGCGGCGGCTTCTACGCCAAACTGTATAACAGCCAATTCGAGCAATCCGCTTGAAGTGACGGGAGGGCATTCTTTTGAGAGAATATAGAGCGGGGATCGACGTAGGCTCCACCACGGTGAAGCTTGTCATCCTCGATAAAAACGGCGAACTCCTGTTCGGCAGCTATCGCCGCCACTGCGCCCACACGCAGCAGACGCTTGCGGAGCTTCTACAGGAGGCAAAGGAGCAGCTCGGCGACTGCGTCCTGCGCGTAGGCATTACCGGTTCGGGTTCCATCAATTTGGGCAAGGCGCTGGACATCGACTTTGTGCAGGAGGTGGTCGCGGTTGCCTCGGCGCTGCAATTTGTCGCGCCGCAGACCGACGTCGCCATTGAGCTGGGCGGCGAAGATGCGAAAATCATCTATTTTAAAGGCGGCTTGGAGGAGCGCATGAACGGCGTATGCGCGGGCGGTACCGGCTCGTTCATCGACCAAATGGCGTCCCTCCTGCAAACCGACGCTGCGGGGCTGAACGAAGCCGCCGCGCAATACAAAGAAATCTATCCCATTGCAGCGCGCTGCGGTGTGTTCGCGAAGACGGACATCCAGCCGCTCATCAACGAGGGTGCGACAAAAGCGGATCTTGCCGCGTCGATCTTCCAGGCGGTCGTCAATCAGACCATCTCGGGGCTTGCCTGCGGTAAGCCGATTCGCGGGTGCGTCGCGTTTTTGGGCGGACCGCTGCACTTCCTGCCCGAGCTGAAAAAGGCGTTTGTGCGCACGCTGCATCTGACAGCGGAGACGACGGTAGACCCGGAGAATTCCCACCTGTTCGCTGCGATGGGCGCGGCGCTGGAGAGCAAGGCGGCAAAGCCCGTTGCGCTTTCCAACCTGCTCACGCGGCTGGAATCAGGCGTGCAGATGCAGTTTGAGATCAAACGCCTGCCGCCGCTGTTTGCCGACCGCGCGGAATATGATGCCTTCTGCCTGCGCCACGCTGAGGCGATCGTGCCGAAGGGCGAGCTGCAAAGCTATCACGGCGAATGCTTCCTCGGCATCGACGCCGGCTCGACTACGACAAAGCTTGCTCTGATCGGCAAGGACGGAGAGCTGCTGTTTTCCTTCTACGCGAACAATCGGGGCAGTCCGGTGCGCACTGCCGTAGCTGCTATCGCAGCATTGCGGAAGCAGCTTCCGAAGGACGCCTACATTGCCCGCGCCTGCTCGACGGGCTACGGCGAGGCACTGCTTAAGGCGGCGTTCTGTTTGGACGAGGGCGAGGTTGAGACGATTGCCCACTGCACCGCCGCGTCCTATTTTGACCCGCAGGTGGATTGCGTCTTGGACATCGGCGGGCAGGACATGAAGTGCATCAAGCTGCGCAACGGCTCGGTGGACACGGTGCTGCTCAACGAGGCGTGCTCCTCCGGCTGCGGCTCGTTCATCGAGAACTTTGCCAACTCCCTCGGCTATTCCGCGGAGCGGTTTGCCAAGGAGGCGCTGTTTGCCGAGCATCCCGTCGATCTCGGCACGCGCTGCACCGTGTTTATGAATTCCAATGTCAAGCAAGCGCAGAAGGAGGGAGCGGCGCTCGCGGATATCTCTGCGGGACTTGCCTATTCCGTCATCAAAAACGCTTTGTTTAAGGTCATTAAGCTCTCGAATGCGAAGGATCTGGGCAAGCGCGTCGTCGTGCAGGGCGGTACATTTTATAACCGTGCGGTTCTGCGCGCGTTTGAGAAGATCGCGGGCGTCGAGGCGGTCTGCCCCGACATCGCGGGCATCATGGGCGCCTTCGGCGCGGCGCTGCTGGCAAAGCGGCGCTACAGCGGGCAGAAAAGCACGATGCTGCCGCTGGAGGAGATCGAGCGCCTGACCTATACCTCCTCCACGGCACGTTGCGGCGGCTGCTCGAACCATTGTATGCTCACGGTGAACAAGTTCTCGGGCGGACGGCGCTATATCACGGGCAACCGTTGCGAAAAAGGCAGCGGAGCACCAACTGTGAGCGAAAAAGGAGCGAATCTGATCGAATTTAAGCGGAAGCGTCTCTTTGACTATCCGCCCCTTTCCGAACAAGAGGCGACGCGCGGCGAGATCGGCATTCCCCGCGTGCTGAACCTGTATGAGAACTATCCGTTCTGGGCGACCTTCTTCCGTAAGCTCGGCTTCCGCGTGATCCTCTCGCCGCAGTCGAGCCGCAAAATTTACGAATTAGGTATGGAGACGATTCCCTCCGAATCGGAGTGCTATCCCGCGAAGCTTGCGCACGGGCATGTACAATGGCTGCTCGATCAGGGCGTCCGCACGATCTTCCATCCCTGCGTATTCTACGAGCATCAGGAGACGCCCGACGCGCAGAATCATTTCAACTGCCCGATTGTGGTGTCTTATCCGGAAAACCTGAAAAATAACATTGATGCCGTCACGGAGGGCGAGGTGCGTTATCTGCGTCCCTTTCTCGCGTTCACGGATGAAAAGACGGTTGCCAAGCGCTTGGTACGCCTGTGCAGTGAGGAGTGGGACATTCCCGCAGCGCAGACCCGCGCAGCGGTACACGCGGCGTGGGAGGAGCAGTTAAAGGCAAAGGCGGAGATCCGCGCTGAGGGCAAACGCGTTCTGGAAAGCATGGAGCGCGAGGGCCGCGCCGGCATTGTGTTGGCGGGCAGGCCCTACCACATCGATCCCGAGATCAACCACGGCATCCCCGAGCTGATCGCCTCCTACGGGTTGGATGTTTTTACCGAGGACAGCCTGCCGATTGACTTCAATCCCGAGCGTCCGCTCCGCGTGGTGGATCAGTGGGTCTACCATTCGCGCCTGTATGCGGCGGCGGAATTCGTGCGCAAGCGCGACGATTTGGAGCTGATCCAGCTCAATTCCTTCGGCTGCGGGCTTGACGCGGTCACGACCGATCAGGTCTGCGAGATTTTGGAGGGGAGCAACAAGCTCTATACCGTGCTGAAAATCGACGAGGTCAACAACCTCGGCGCGGTGCGTATCCGTATTCGCAGCTTGCTTGCCGCCATGCGTCTGCGTAAAGAGCAGGGGATCAAGGCGCAGCCGCGTCCTGCTGCTTATCACCGCACGGAGTTTACCGAACAGATGCGCAAGGACGGCTACACCATTCTCGCGCCGCAGATGAGTCCGATCCATTTTGATATTTTGGAGCCGGTCTTCACCCGCTACGGATATCATGTGGCGATCCTTGACAACGACACCCGCGCCGCCGTGGATGTCGGGCTGCAATATGTCAACAACGACGCGTGCTACCCGTCCATCGTCGTGGTCGGGCAGATCATGTCCGCCGTCCTTTCGGGAAAATACGACACCGATCATTTGGCGATCATGATGACGCAGACCGGCGGTTGCTGCCGCGCGAGCAACTATGTCGCCTTCATCCGCCGCGCGCTGGACAAGGCGGGGCTGTCACACATCCCCGTGATCTCCCTCAACGCCAACGGCATGGAGAAAAACAGCGGCTTTAAGATCACGCCCGCGCTGCTGCTTGCAGCAATGCGCTCGCTCGTCTACGGCGATCTGCTGATGCGCTGCCTGTACCGCGTGCGCCCGTATGAAAAGGAAGCCGGAGCGGCAAATGCGCTGCACAAAAAATGGCGCGATATTTGCGTTGCCTCGTTGACTGATCCGAAAAGCAAGTACCGTTACGCTGAGGTCTGCAGGGGCATCGTGCGGGACTTTGATGCGCTGCCCATCGACGAGACGCTGCAAAAGCCGCGCGTCGGTGTTGTCGGCGAGATATTGGTCAAATATATGCCGCTTGCCAACAACTATTTGGTAGAGCTGCTGGAACGTGAGGGCGCGGAGGCGGTCGTCCCCGATCTGATGGACTTTATTTGCTATACGCTCTATAACGCGCAGTATAAGCATGAGTTCCTCGGCACCTCAGCCATGGGCGCCGCAGTTTCAAGCGTTGGACTGCGAGCCGTTCGTGCCATTCGCTCGCCTGCGACACGCGCCTTGCAGGAGAGCAAGCGCTTCTCGCCGTCTATGCCGATCGAGGAGATCGCGGAACTGACGAAGCCGATTCTGTCCCTCGGCAATCAGTACGGCGAAGGCTGGTTCCTCGCGGGCGAGATGGCGGAGCTTTTGACAGAGGGCACGAAGAACATTGTCTGTATCCAGCCCTTTGCCTGCCTGCCGAATCATGTGGTCGGCAAGGGCGTGATCAAGCAGCTCCGCAGGACTTTCGAGGGCGCGAATATCGCCGCCGTGGACTATGACCCCGGTGCAAGCGAGGTCAATCAGCTCAACCGCATCAAGCTGATGCTCTCGGTGGCAAAAAAAGCGCTGCAAACGGAGGAAAAGCCGCTTGCAGGCGTGAAATAAGAAAGAAGAATCGGTATGGATATTTTTATCAAAGTCGTTGTCTGCTTCTTTGCCGGACTCGGCGCGGGACTCGGCACAGGCTTTGCGGGCATGAGCGCTGCGGCGGTCATTACGCCGATGCTCGTGACCTTCTTGGATATGAACGCTTATCAGGCGGTCGGTATCGCGCTGGCGTCGGATGTGCTGGCAAGCGCCGTTTCGGCTTACACCTATAAGAAAAACGGAAATCTGGATGTTCGAAACGGTCTGATCATGATGGCAGCCGTTTTGACCTTCACCTTGGTCGGCAGCTTCGTCTCGAGCCTTGTGCCGAACACGACGATGGGCAATTTCTCCGTTATCATGACGATGCTCATGGGTGTGAAATTTATTGTCAAGCCCGTGATGACCACGAAGGAAGCCATGCTGGGCGTGTCGAAGAAAAAGCGCGCCATTCAGTCCGTGATTTGCGGCTCGTTGGTCGGCTTTATCTGCGGCTTCGTCGGCGCGGGCGGCGGTATCATGATGCTCTTGGTGCTGACGAGCGTTCTCGGCTACGAGCTGAAGACCGCCGTCGGTACGAGCGTGTTTATTATGGCGTTTACTGCCCTGACCGGCTCCATCTCCCACTTTGCCATCGGCGGAATGCCCGACCTGCCGGCGCTGGCGCTGTGCGTTGTCTTTACGCTGATCTGGGCGAGAATCGGTGCCCGCTTTGCAAACAAAGCGCCTGCAAAGGTTCTGAATCGCGCCACGGGCATTATCCTCGTCATTTTAGGCGTGGTCATTCTGTCGGTCAAGCTGTTTGCCTAACACACATTTTGCGCCGCTCCTGTAGGGCGGGGACAGTCATAAGCCGCGTGCAGGAACTACGGTTGCGTAGAAAGAAATGGTGCATAGATTGCCACAACCGGTGTGCGTGCCGGTTTCGCAATGACAAGAGGGGTAGCCTTTTTGTCATTGCGAGGAGCGCAGCGACGCGGCAATCTTGTGCAGGAACTACGGGTGTGTAAAAATCGGCAGATAGATGCCACGGCGCAAGCGCCTCGCAATGACAGAATTGGGAGTCCTTCGCTGCTCGAAAAGCCCTCCGAGGGGTGTCCTCGGAGGGCTTTGAACTTATTTCAGCGATCTTGCGCGGGCGAATTTGCTCTTCGGCTGTTCGGAAAGCCCGTAGCGCTTGCAGAGTAAGGCAACCAAAGACAGCATCTCGGTCGGTTCGCCCTCGTAAAGCTCTAATTCCAGCTCCGTAAAAGGCAAACGCTCCGTCTGACCGTGCAGAACGCCGCAGTCACCCGCAAGCTCGGCGCGGCTACCATCGGAAAATTGCAGCATCACGCAGTTCCGCGTGAATTCCGCACCGCAAACGGGAAATACATCGCCTGTGCCGTAGAGCAGCAGCAGCTCCTGCGGTGCGCCTGCCAAAAGCAACGCTTCCATGGCGGCATCGTCCAAACGGTCGGCGCAGACCTGCCATTCGCCGCGCGTGTGGGATTCCTTGTGCGGTGTCTTGACGCAGACGACGGAGTTATCTCCCTCCATGCGGCGGCGGAGCGTCCAGTTCCGTCTGCCGAAGCGGCGTTCGGGGGAATCGTAATAGGTTGTTTTCATCGGCATTTCCCGCCATGCCCCGTCGGTCAAATCGGCAATGTCCGCATCCTGCAAAATTTCCCGCAATGCCGCCTCGCTTGGCACGAACAGCTTATATTCAAGTTCCTTTCCCATAGAAACGCCTCCTGTTGCAATCATCATATCACCGGAGCTGCGCGCTGTCAAATAAAAGAAAGCATTTCCCCGCGCATTTCCCGACAGCCTTGGTGCGTGCCCCATGATAAAATCGAGAAAAATCGTGTGATTGCGGGGGTTCTGGCATGAAAGGAACAGGCGTGCAGAAATTGCTGCCGAACGGACGGGGGCTTTTGCGGGGAAAAACGCTGAGCGAGCGGGGCGTATTGCTGCGGGACAGCCTGCTGCTGCTCTGCGGCGGCTTTCTTCTAAGCGGCGCGGGAATCTTTGGGAAAGCGCTTCCGCTTGCGGCGTGTCTGGTCGCCGCGCAGCCGTTTGGGCTGCGTGCCATCTTAACGGTGTTCGGTGCGTGCATTGGTTATTTCCTGCGCTGTGACGGGGCGGAGGCGGCGGAGCTGATCGCGCTGTGCATGATGTCCTTGGCGCAGTCGGCGGTCTTTCAAGGGACAAGCCTGCCGCGCTTCCGATGGTTTTCTCCCTGCCTGACTGCGGGTGTTTGTGCGGTGCTGAGCGGGGTGGGACTGCTTGGCGGGGAGGGCGCGGTGACACTTTGGGCGCTCCGCGTTGCGCTGGCAGGCGTCGGCTGTGCGGTCTTTCGCAGCGCCCTGCACGGGAATCCGACTGCGCGGCTGCTCCTGACGGCAGCATTGGCGGCGGGTGCCTCGCCGTTGGTGCCGCAGGCGGACCTCGGACTGCTTTGTGCGGTCGCGTTGTGCTGCGCGCGGCAGGAGCTTCTGCCGGCAGCGGTGCTGGGGATTGCGCTGGATGTGTTCGGCGCGCAGACGCACGCGACGGTTGCACTGCTGCTGCCTGCTGTACTCTGCCGCCGCCTCGCGCGTGCGGAGCATCGGACGGTGTGCACGCTTTGTTTTGCGCTGCTCCCGAATCTGACGCTTGCACTCTTTGGCGAGGCAAGTGCGGGAAGCTGTATGGTGATATCCGCGGGCGCGGCGCTTGGGATGCTTGCAAGGCGGTTCGGCTGGTATGAGATCGGCGAGGAACCCTCCGGCGCAGCGGGGGCAAGATTGGAGAACGCAGCGCAGGTGCTGGAGCTTTTGCGCAGCCGCTTGCCGCAGAGTGCGGGAAATCCCTCTGCAAGCGAAGCCGAGAGCGTCTATGACGGGGCGGCGGAGCGCGTTTGCCGCTGCTGCGCGCGCTTCCACCGCTGCTGGGAGCATCGCGCGGAGGAGACTTACGAGGCGCTGACCGGCGCGGCAAGGCGGATCATTGAGCGCGGTGCTGCCGAGGTAGAGGACTTCCCGCAAAGCTTTCGGGATAACTGCTGCCACATGGAGGGCTTTGTCACTGCGATCAACGGGGAGATGGAGGGCATGCTGTTCCGCCGACGCTACCGCATGGAGCTGCAAGAAAGCCGGCGCGTGATCGAGCAGGAGCTTGGCTGCCTTGCCGAATACCTAAGAACCGTGGAATCGCAAAAGCCTGCATCCAAAGTCAAGGAGCTGTCCTTCGTACCGGAGGTCGGTATTTGCAGCGTCGGAAAGAACGGCAACCGCGCCAACGGCGACCGGGGCGCGTGCTTTCGCGGGACGCGGGGCGACTATTTTGTGCTGCTGTGTGACGGCATGGGCACGGGGGAGGAGGCGTCGCGTCTAAGCGCCGAGACGGTGCAGCTTTTAGAGCAGCTTCTCCGCGCAGGACTCGCGCCGGAAGCCGCATTGCAAATTTACAACGGTGCAGAGGTTTTGCGCGGTGCAGACCGTTTCACAACCATTGATCTGCTCTGTCTTGATCTCTTCAGCGGAGCTGCTGTTTTATATAAATGGGGTTCTGCACCGTCTTATTGGCGGGACAAATATGAGGCGAAAAAAATCGGGACAGCGGCGCCGCCGCCCGGTGTGGGGGTGGGAGGAGAGAACACACCGGAGCAGTACCGTCTGTCCCTGAAACGGGGGGAGATGCTTGTTCTTGTCAGCGATGGAGCAGGAGGAGCGCAGACCGAAGCCGCCATTGCGGCGTACAGCGGAGAGTCGGCGCGGGAGCTTGCCGCCCTGCTGATCTCTGGTCTGCCGGCGGAGGATGACATGACCGCAGTCGTAATTTCTCTGCGACCCTGCACCTCTTGAGACAGAATACCATATATTGTGCGAACATTTTGTCGAAATACAAGATACGGGAAATAATATTTCCCAAATTGCAGACAAAAGCTGAGAATATTTTCGCTTCTTCGATAAAAAACTGTCCTTGCGCCTTGTCAAAGCGCTGCCTTTCTGCTATGATGGCGGCGAAGGAGGCGAGAGGCATGCGGCTTTATCCCGGGGCGGTGATCCGACAGGCGAGGGAGGAACGGCAGTGGAGTCAGGAGGGCTTGTGCAGCGGAATCTGTGCGGTGTCCTATCTGTCAAAGATCGAGCAGGGCAAGGCGGAGGCAAGTCCGGAGCTTCTGCGCCTGCTGTTTGCGCGGCTGGAGCTGGCGTGGTATGACGACGAAGAGACGCTTTTGCAGGCAAAGGAGCTGACGGAGCGTTTCTATGAGGCGGTGTTTTCCTATGACGGCACGGCGCTTTCAGAATGTGAGGCGGAGCTGACGGTGCAAACCGAGCGGCTGACGCACTGCGTCTATGCGCCGGACGCCGCGCTCATGCAGGCGTTTTTGCAAAAGGACGCTGCGCTTGCGGAGGCGTTTGAACCGTATTTTGACAACATGCGTCTTGCCTTACTGCGACTGTTGCAGGGCAGGGACGAGGAGGCAATGCGTCTGTATCCTTGCGCTTACCTTTCCCTAATGGCGGGGATCGGCGCGTATGAGCGCGGCGGGAGCTACACCCATGCCGTCGAGCTGCTGCGCTCGAGCTATGAGCAGGCGGCGGCTAACGGTGAGGCGCGGCTGATGCTGCTGGCGCAGATGTATATGGGAAATTGCTACTGCAATCAGCGGAACATCGAGGAGATGAACGCGCATTACCGCATTGCCATAAGGCTTGCCCATGCACTCGGCGATACGGAGGCGATTGTGCATATGCGGTATAATGCGGCGTCCGCGCAGTTGGAGACAGGGAAGTATGATGCGGCGTATCGCTACTTCTCCGCGTTGGAAACGCACACGGTGATGAGCTTGCATAAGCTTGCCGTCTGCTGCGAAAAGCTTGGAAAATCTGAGGAGGCACTTGATGCCCTCGACCGCGCGGAGAATATGCCCTCCGAGTATCCGCCGACGGCATTGGCGCAGCGAATGTGCGCGTTGGTGCGCTTTCGATTGGAGCATACGGACTATTTGCGCCTTGCGGAATACGGCGAGATGCTGCTTGCGGTCTTTGCGGAGTGCCGCAGGAGCTTGCCCATCGGCTACGCCTCCTTCCATCTGCCATGGGTGCTGGAATGGTACACCGCTTCGAGACAATACCGCCTTGCTTATGAGCTGATCCGAGATTTTCCTATTAAAATCTGAATAAAGTAGATTTAACCGCTTCTTTTAAGAAAATTTTCTCAAAAGAAGCGGCTTTCTATTTCTTTAGCGGTGTGCTACAATGATTGCCGGGTGAGAAAAATGAAACAGAAACTTTGGACAAGAAATTTTACGCTCGTCACGGTCGCCAGTGCGCTCGGCGCGATCGGCGGTATCACGGGCGGCTTTGCGCTTTCTTTTTTGGTGTTCGATGAGACGGGAAGCACGCTTGCATCGGCGCTGATCCTTGCCATTCAGCTCGTGCCGTATTTTGTCCTGCCGCTCATCATCGCGCCGTGGATGGATCGGATGCCGCGCAAGCCGTTTTTGGTCGGCGGCGATTTGCTCAACGGTGTGCTTTATTCCCTTGCGGGGCTGTATCTGCTGTTTTTCAAATTCTCCTATGTGGGCTATCTCGGCTTTTCGCTGCTTCTGTCAAGCCTCGGCGCGTTTGACGAGCTGGCGTATAACAGCATTTATCCGAAGCTCATTCCGGAGGGCATGGAACAGAAGGGCTACACTGTCTCGTCCATGCTCTATCCGGTGCTGAAGGTGATCATGATGCCGGTTGCGGCGGTGCTGTTTGAATGCTTGGGCGTCGCGTGGCTGCTCATCATGCAGGCGGGGCTTTCCGTGCTGGCGGCGCTGGTGGAGAGCCGTATTCGCATTGTTGAGGAAAGACGCATGGACGGTGAGCGCTTCTCTCTGCGTCTGTGGTGGAGCGACATCAAGGAGGCGGCGCGGTACTTAAAACAGGAGCGCGGTCTGCGGAACATTTACGGCTATATGGCGATTACCAACGGTGTGGGCAACGGCTACGGTCCGCTGCTGATCGCGTTCTTCCGCACAACGCCGGGCTTTACGGCGGCGATGTACTCCCTGTTTTCGGTGGCGGAATTTTTAGGCAGAAGCATCGGCGGCGCGGTGCAGTACCGCATGAAGCTTGCGCCGAAAAAGAAATTCGGATTTATTTTCGGCGTGTATCAGTTCTATGAAGCGATGGACATGAGCCTTTTGTGGCTGCCGTATCCCCTGATGCTCGTCAATCGCGCCTGCGCGGGCTTCTTCGGCATCAACAGCGCAACGATGCGGCAGGCGGCGGTGCAGCGCTATATTCCGGAACATCTGCGCGCCCGCGTCAATGCCTTTGAGAGTATGTGCATCATGGCGTCGTGCAGTGTGATGAGTCTTGCCATCGGCGCGCTGGGCGAGGTGCTGGACTACCGCCTGTGTGTCACGCTCGCCGCGGCGTTCTCGCTCGCGTGCTGTTGGCTGACAATTTGGCGCAGCCGCAAAAGCATCCGCCCGATCTACGAGAACGGAGGATAATCTGCACGATATCTCGATATTTGTCATTGCGAGGAGACGAAGCCGACGTGGCAATCTTGTGCAGGAAGTATCAAACAGGTGCAAGAAATCGAGTAAAGATTGCCACGCTTCATGCCTCGGCTCGCAATGACAAGGCAAAAACCTGCGGCGAATCATAAAAAATCTGACGGTTGGGAGCCGTCAGATTTTTTATAATTCAGGTTTCTTTTGGAAGGTCGCGCATGGTGAGGCTGATGCGCTTGCGCTTTTCATCAACCTCCAAAACGGCAACCTTGACGATATCTCCGACCGAAACGACCTCGGAGGGGTGCTTGATATAGCGGTCGCAGACGCGGGAGATATGCACCAGACCGTCCTGATGCACGCCGATATCGACGAACACGCCGAAATCAATGACATTGCGCACCGTGCCGGTCAGCACCATGCCGGGCTTCAAGTCCTTCATTTCCAAAACATCCGTGCGCAAAATCGGCGCGGGCAGCTCATCACGGGGGTCACGGCCGGGTTTGCATAATTCTTTGATGATATCCCTTAAAGTCGGCACGCCAACACCGCATTCCTTTGCCGCCTGCTCCATCCCGAAGGCTTCGGCGCGCTTGGGCAGCTCCGAAAGCTTGCCGTCCGCGACGTCTTGGAGTTTATAGCCGCACAGCACGAGCAGCTTTTCTGCCGCGTCGTAGGATTCGGGATGGACGCCGGTGTTGTCCAAAATCTGCTTACTCTCCGGCACGCGGAGGAAGCCTGCCGCCTGCTCATAGGCTTTTGCGCCTAACTTTGGCACCTTCAAAACCTGTTTACGGGCGGTGAACGCGCCGTTCTCCTCGCGGTAGGCGACGATATTCTTTGCCGTCGTTGCGTTCAGACCGGAGACTCTGCGCAGGAGCGAGGCGGAGGCGGTGTTGAGATCGACGCCGACTGCGTTGACGCAGTCCTCGACTACGCCGCCGAGGGCTTCATCGAGACGCTTTTCGGGAAGATCGTGCTGATACTGCCCGACACCGATGGCTTTCGGGTCGATTTTGACTAACTCCGCCAGCGGGTCCTGCATTCTTCTTGCGATGGAGACCGCGCTGCGGAGATTGACATCATACTGCGGGAACTCCTCCGCGGCGAGCGGCGAGGCGGAATAGACCGACGCGCCCGCCTCGGAGACGATCATGTAGGAAACGCCCGATACCTTGCCCAGCAGCTCGCAGACGGTACTCTCTGTCTCGCGGGAGGCGGTGCCGTTGCCGATGGCGATGTGCTCGACGCCGTGCTTACGGATCAGGGCGGCAAGTTTCGTGATCGCCTCGTCGCGCTTGGCTTTGGAGAAGGTGGGGTAGACCACGGCAGTGTCCAGCACCTTGCCGGTGGCATCCACGACGGCGACCTTGCAGCCGTGGCTGTAGCCGGGGTCAAGTCCCATGGTCACATGCCCCTTGACCGGCGGCTGCATCAGCAGGGGACGCAGATTGAGGGCGAAGTTGTGAATTGCGCCCTCATTGGCGTTATCCGTCAGAGTGGTGCGCAGCTCGCGCTCCATGCTCGGCGCGATCAGACGGTCATAGGCATCCTCGGCGGCGGTGCGGACAAAGGCGGTCGCGCTGCTTCCGGGAATCAGGACGGCGCGGCGCACGCAGATGAGCGCCTGCTCACGGTCGACTGCAATGGAAGCCTTCAAGAAGCCCTCCCGCTCGCCGCGGTTGATCGCTAAAACCTGATGCCCCTGTAATTTGGAAAGCGGCTGAGAGAAATCATAATAGAGCTGATAGACGGAGGTTTCCTCCTCCTTGCCCTTGGCAGCGGTTGTGCGCATGACCGCCATGCGCTGCATGAGTGAACGCAGCGTCTTCCGAATGGCGGCATCATCCGAGATCATTTCCGCGACGATGTCCGATGCGCCTGCGAGAGCTTCTTCCACGGTATTCACGCTGAGATCAGGATTTACATACGCCTGCGCCAGCTCCTCCGGTGCGGGCAGATCACGTTCCTGTGCGAAGAGCTTCAACGCCAGCGGCTCCAAGCCCTTTTCCTTCGCCACGGTTGCGCGGGTGCGGCGCTTGGGCTTATAGGGACGGTAGAGATCCTCCAATTCCGAGAGGGTCGCAGCGCCGTCGATGGCAGCGGAAAGCTCGTCCGTCAGTTTGTCCTGTGCGGCGATTGACTTGCGAATTTCCTCACGGCGCTGCGCGAGATTGCGCAGGTATTGCAGGCGGTCTGCGAGGGTGCGCAGGGTGGTGTCGTCCATCGCGCCGTGCAGCTCCTTGCGGTAGCGGGCGATGAATGGAATGGTGTTGCCCTCGTCAAGCAGCTCCACGACATTTTTGACATATTGCAGCGGCTGATTCATCTCAGCTGCGAGCGTTTGCAGCAGTTCTTCCATAGTGCCTCCGTGATTGTTATCAGATAAGTTGAAATATAGTATACCACAATTTCCCGGGAAAGAAAAGAAAAAACTTGCATGGATGCGTGCAGACTGGTATCATATGCACAGGAGGGATGCAATATGGAGATTAAACCGGGGAAATACCGCCATTTTAAGGGCAACGAATATGAGGTGCTGTATACCGCGCGGCACTCGGAGACGCTGGAGGAGATGGTCGTCTATCGCGCGCTCTACGGCGAACGGGGCATTTGGGTGCGTCCGGCGTCTATGTGGAATGAAATCGTAGAGCGCGACGGCAAGACCTACCGCCGCTTTACGAAAATCGAGTAATCCAAACGCCTCTGCTTTTGGGCTGGGAGATGGCTCCGCCGCGTGCAGGAACTACGGAGTGCGCACAGATTTGTTCGTTTGTACTGCCTGCCGCTCCGCGGCCGGCGGGTGGACGTTTGCGAGCGCCGCCTGTGGCGGAATCACCTGCTGACGCAGGAGTGACAGGATCAAGACAATTGGCAAGTGGGCTGCGCCCACGCAGACAGAGCCGCTGATCCAACAGACCATGTCCCTGCCCTACAATATAATGAGACCTGACGGCAAAATGCCGTCAGGTCGGTTTTTACATTCTTCTTAAAAAAATCTCTCCGCAGCGGCGGCAGACGACTTTGGTCTGCCCGTGACCAACGGGAATCGTTTGCACCGTTTTGCACGCGGGACAGCGGACATACCGTTTCTGTGAGCCGTAACGCAGGCGGTTGCCGATCCGCTCGCGGCGTTCCACCCAAAACTCCAAAAAGCGCTGTCTCATGCGTTTTCCCGCGGCTCCTTCCCGCGGGCATCACGCAGAATCCTTGTGAAATAGAGGAAGTACTTCACAAACGACAGCAGAACCAGCGCAGAGATCACGATGGCGTCAATCAAAATAAACAGCGAGGGCACAGGAGAGCCGATCACGACCTCCCAGAGAATGAGGATGCCCATCGAAAGGTAAATCACGACAGTGCAGAGCTTGCCGTACCAGCCGGCACTGTAGACCTTGTGCGTGCGGTGCAGCGCAGCAAGCGTCAGAATGCCGATGGTGATCTCCTTGAAGACCAAAATGCCGACGACCCACCAGTATTTCATCGGCATCAGACATAAAAGCACCGCAATTTGCGTCAGTTTGTCTGCAACGGGGTCAATCGCCTTGCCGAAATCGGAGACAAGGTGGAAGGTGCGGGCAATCCAGCCGTCGATCACATCCGTCGCGCCGGACAGTACAAGCACGCCAAAAGCGCCCCAATATTGCCCGCGGTCGTAGAGAAAGACGATTACAGGGATCAGCAATAGGCGAAAAAAGCTCAGCATATTCGGCAAGGTAAAGATTCGGTCGGTATCCGCATGCTGGGCCTTTGCAATTCTTTCTCTTTCTTCTTCGTTCATTCTTGTACAGCCTCCTCTTCCTTCGCGTCCGCTACGGGCGCAAAATACTCCGCCATTTTAGAGCGGTGCCTTTTCTTCTGCTGGAAAAATCCTCCGACGCTGAAAATCAAAGCGCCGATCATGTTAACGATCAGATCTTCCATCGTGTCATACAGCCCGATATCGAGGTAGCCGCCTAAGCCGAGACTCTCGCCGTTCACGGCGGCGTCCGTAATGCCGGAGATCGTGATCGGAATGTTGCTCCGCGTCGGATCGAGCGTGACGGAGGTGATGCGGGAAATCACGGTATCCTTCTGCATATCCTTCATCAGAAGATTATCAACCGAGAATTCAAAGATCTCCCAAAGCGCGCCAATGGTCATGGAAAAGCAAAAGGCGACCACGGCGAGAAAGGCGGGGGAGAGACGAAAGCTGGTGCGCTTATCGCGGTTGAGAATGTCCGCCATCGAGTAGCCGACCGCCGCATAGATAAAGCCGCTGATCGTATGCAGCGCCTTGTCCCAAAAGGGAACGGTGACATAGAAGCACGCAATCTCGCCCAAAATCTCGGAGGCGAAGATAAATACGACAACCGTGATCTCCAGCGCGGTAGGCAGATGCATTTCAAGCTTTCGCTCGACAATCGAGGGAAGATAGAGCAGAAGCAAGGAGAGCAGACAGGTGAAGACATTCTCTGTTCTGCCCGCGAACAGCGAGCGGATCATCACGCCGACGATCAGCACGCGAATGACAGCGTAGGTGATCAGCGTGGTGCGGCTCTTGCGCTTGAGCCGCCGCTGAAGGTCTTGTTTTCGAAGCTCCCGCTTTTCTTTGCGCGTGCGTTTTTCTTTCATCTGCATCACCTACACCGTTTCCTTCTCTTTTACTTAAAGTATAGTCATGAATTATCAACTCAATATCAACAGGAGAATAAATTTTTGTTGATTTTTCCTTTCTATCCGCGCGATGCTATGGTATACTGAATTGCAGAGGTGAAAACATAATGTTCAAGATCTTAGTCGCGGAGGATGACGCGGAGCTGCAGCAGCTTTTTTGCCGTGTGCTGACGAGGAACGGCTTTGATGCTCTCGGCGTGTCTGACGGCGAGGAGGCTTTGGAGGCGCTCGAGCATGAGTATATCGACCTGATCGTCTCGGATATCATGATGCCGCGGATGGACGGCTATGCCCTCGTGCGCTCCCTGCGCGATACGGGCAATCAGATTCCCGTGTTGATGATCACCGCGAAGGACAGCTTTCAGGATATGCAGTTTGGCTTCATTGCCGGTGCGGACGATTATATGGTCAAGCCGATCAATGTCAACGAGCTTGTCCTGCGCGTCCATGCCCTCCTCCGCAGGGCGCAGATCGTCTCGGAGCGGCGGCAGAGCATCGGCGGCACGACCTTTGAATATGACTCGTTTTCCGTCCGCAGCGGACGCACGGAGACAATTCTGCCGCAGAAGGAATTCCTGCTTTTGTATAAACTGATCTCCTCGCCCAACCATATTTTTACGCGCCAACAGCTTATGGACGACATTTGGGGTGTAGAATCGCAGACCGAGGCGCGCACGGTAGATGTGCATATCAACCGCCTGCGCGACCGCTTCCGCGACAATCCCGATTTCGAGATCGTCACCGTGCGGGGCATCGGCTATAAGGCGGTGAAGCGGCATGAATGAAAAGCTCTCGCCGCGTATGCGGACGTATTACTATCTGATTATCTTCATTATCATTCTTTTCTCCGCCGGTATGGTCGCGGGCGTGCTGTTCCTGCTCGACGCCCTCGGCGTGGTCTATCAGCTGAGCTTTTCCATGCTTGTGTCGCTGTTTGTTGTGGCGGCGGTTGCGGCGGCGCTGATGAGCTATTTTATCGGCAGACGAATCCTCGCGCCAATGGTCAAGCTCAGCAAGGCCTCAAAAGAAGTTGCGCGCGGGAATTTTAATATCACCGTCAGCGATTCAAGCAAATTGGAAGAAGTGCAGACGACCTTCCGCAATTTTAACGCGATGGTGCGCGAGCTGAACAGCATTTCAACTCTGAGCAACGATTTTGTGGCGAATGTTTCGCACGAATTCAAGACGCCCCTGACCGCCATTGAGGGCTATGCCATGCTCTTGCAGGAGCCGACGCTGACGGCGGAGGAGCGCGGGGAATATTTGGATAAGATTCTTTATAACACCCACCGCCTGAGCGATCTGGTCGGGAATATCCTGATGCTTTCAAAGATCGAGAGCAAATCGCTTGCCGAGCAGTATAAGGACTTCCGCTTGGACGAGCAGATTCGGCAGGCGGTTGTCTCACTCGAATCGGCGTGGGCAGAGAAGGATATCGTCTTTAATGTTGACTTGGACGAGGTTACATTGAACGGCTGTGAAGCGCTGCTGATGCACGTCTGGACAAATCTGATCTCGAACGCCGTCAAGTTCAGCGAACGCGGACAGTCCATTGAGATCCGCCTGCTCGACCAAAAGGAGTGTGTCGTCGTCAGCATCACCGACCACGGCTGCGGCATGACACAGGAGGTACAGGAACGCATCTTCGAAAAATTCTATCAGGGCGACGCATCGCATAAGTCGCTCGGTAACGGCTTGGGTCTGTCCTTGGTCAAACGCATCGTCGAGCTTTCCGACGGACTGATCGAGGTTGTCAGTAAACCGAAGAAAGGCTCGACCTTCCGTGTCATCCTACCAAAATAAGATGTGCCTGCCCGCAGACCGCGGGCAGGTAGAAGAAAAAAGAAAAAAATCGCAAATTTTGAAAAAAAGAGTTGACAGATGGGCTTCTCCTTGCTATAATATCAGAGCTGTCCGAAATGCTGCTATAGCTCAGCAGGTAGAGCGCATCCTTGGTAAGGATGAGGTCTCCAGTTCGAATCTGGATAGCAGCTCCAACATTAAGCACTCAAACTTAACGGTTTGGGTGCTTTTTTCTTATATTTCGCAACATTTTTCAACAAAACAAAAATTCAAGAAAATCTTGATTTGCTGTTAGTCGCAACAAAAGTCGCAACATGGGTAGAAAAATGAACCGGGTAGGGGTGTTCCCTGCCCGGTTTTTCTCTAGTGCGCCCGGCGGGCGCATACTCTAACGGGTGAAAGTCCCGAAGCCGCCCGGTAGCGGGAAGGCTATAGCCAAGAGCAAGGGTGTCC
>JAQXWB010000067.1 GCA_029225225.1 Bacillota bacterium
CATCTGTCATTGCGAGACCAGTGCGCACACTGGTCGTGGCAATCTCAGGCTGCAGGTTTGCACGCACTCGGTAGTTCCTGCACGAGATTGCCACGTCGCTTCGCTCCTCGCAATGACACGGAGAGGCTACCTCATCTGTCATTGCGAGACCGGTGCGCACACTGGTCGTGGCAATCTCCGGCTGTAGGTTTGTACGCGGTCGGGAGTTCCTGCACCGTCGGGGACATGTCCCGGCCCTACAGAGGCGGAGTACATTGAAGGTATTCACGATTCGCTCTTAGTCTATAACGAAGGGGGGAAAACGATGAAGTTTTGGCAGAAGGTTTTTATCCCTGTGCTGCTGCTGTTTTTGCTGCTGCTCAACGGATGTATCTATATTCTATATCGTGTTACCTACAACAACCATTTACAGAGCGAGAAGAGCCGCACCGCTTCGGAGCAGTATGCGGTTTCCATGGCGCTGTCCAGAGACTTTTTAGTGCTGGAGGAGAACGAGCGCCTTTCGACGGACACGGTCGCGCAGCTCATGCTGGCATACGGCAGCTATTACGAGACGGACGGAACCTACCTGTGTCTGTTTCAGAACGGAGAAACGGTGTATGCCGGCGACACGCTGCCTGTCAATATTATTGCGGCGGAGGACAGCCTTGTCTATATTACGGAGACGGCAGAGCGTGTGTTCGTCTGCGCCTCCGGTGAGATCCCGAGCTTTGCGGCGTACAGTCTGACCTATGTGCGGGATATTTCCGACATGGAGGCAACATGGGATTCCCTGATGCGTTTGTTTTGCTGGGTCAGCTTGGGCGTCTCCCTTGTGCTGGCGTTCCTGCTTCTGCTCATCGTCAACCGTCTAACCCGTCCGCTGTCCAGACTGGCAAAGGCTGCAAATCAAGTGGCTGGCGGAGAGTATTCGGTGCAGGTGCCCTTCCGCGGGAAGGACGAGCTTGCCCTGCTCACCAAGAACTTTAACCATATGACGGAAAAGATTCGCGGTCATATCCTACAGTTGCAGGAGGAAAACCGGAAAAAACAGCAATTCTTGGATAACTTCACCCATGAGCTTCGCACGCCGCTGACCAACATCTACGGCTACAGCGAGTTTATGATGCGTGTTGCCGTCAAGGAGGAGGATCGCCTGCGCTATCTGCAATACATCATGCGCGAGAGCAAACGCCTGAATCTCATGTCCACGGAGCTGTTCCGAATGACGGTGCTGCGCAACAATGAGACGGAGATGGAAACGGTTTCCTGCGCCGACCTGCTGGAGGGCGCGATGCAGACGCTGGCGGAGAAGGGGAAAAAGAAGCGGCTTACGATCAGCGCGGTGCCGACGGACGCGAAGGTACACGGCAATTGGGCACTGCTGCAAAGCCTCGTGATCAATTTTACCGAAAATGCGATCCGCGCCTGCGAAACGGGCGGTCAGATTCTTTTGTCCTTTTGTATGGAGGAGGATGTGCCGACGCTGCGGGTTAAGGACAACGGGAGAGGCATGGCGCCGGAGCAGCTCGAACGCATTACCGAGCCGTTCTACCGCGTGGATAAGAGCAGAACCAGAGAGGAAGGCGGCGTAGGGCTTGGACTGTATCTTTGCAGCGAGATTGTCAGACTCCACGGCGCGGAGCTGAAATTCGTCTCTCAGCTCGGAGAGGGAACGGAAGTGATCGTCCGCTTCCCTGTACCGGAGCGGCAAGCAACAGAGGGGAGCACGGCTTCTGCTGCGGGACAGAGAGAAGTATAAATACGCAAAAATATATTCCACACAAGCGGCGACGCGCTGATCGCCTCTTGTGTGGAATTTTTTTATGCCGTCCGTATGGAGCTGTTATTTTGCGAAGCGGCAGACGGTTGCGGATGGGCTTGTACGCAACCGGAGGTTCCGAGATTGCCGCGTCGCTATGCTCCTCGCAATGACGGGGAGGGGGAGGCTGGTGCGCGGTCGGGAGTTCCTGCACCGGCGGGGACATGTCACCCGCCCTACAGAGAATTCACACAATGGCATGGAGTTTTGTGCGCACTTGGTAGCCCCTGCACGAGATTGCCACGTCGCTTCGCTCCTCGCAATGACAGGGGGGCAGCCTTATCTTGCCTGATAATAATCCGCAACCACATAGTATTGGTACGCGGAACCTGTTCCGTCCGCACACCCGATACCGCAATGATCCATGTTGGCTCTGAGCAGATTCGCCCGATGATCGGCGGAATTAACCCAAGCGTTATGCGCGCCGATGCCGTTGTAATTGCCTGCGCACAGGTTTTCGGCACAGTCGCGGTAGAGAACGTCGTTTTCGCGCAGCCGCATATAAAACAGCCGTCCGTCCGCGCTGGTGTGCGCAACATAGTCCTGCGCTGCCATATCCTCACAGTGCAGTCTCGCAGCGGTCGCAGCCTTATCGCACCAGGTCAGAATGCCTACATTATGCAGAACGCGGAACGCATTCGCCATATGGAAGGCAACTCTTGCCTCTCCTGCCAGCGCCTCCTTGGTTGTGGCGTATTGCGCACGGTATTTTTTATCCGTCAGCAGGATGCCGTAAATAGCCCCATTGTCATTTTTATCCTTCAGCATGCTGATAGAATATGTATCATCAGCCTCCTTCTTTGCCTCAGAACCGTTTGCGGTACAGCCGCGATAGCTGAAGCCGGTGCCGCTGGCACAGATTGCGACAACCTTATCCTTGTAAACTCCCGCCATTGCATAGTCTGTATACGCTTTGGTGCCGTAAACATACCAAGTATAGCCCGCAGTCGTGGACAGAGTCTCCTCCGGCGCACCGGCGTACTCCTGCAGCTCTTCCAAGCTCATACCAATATACAGCTTCCGTGTGCCGGCGGTAACAACATGCTTCGGATCCACCGGCGGATCGCTCGGCTTTGCAGCGGTTTCGATCTTGTTGATAAACCGCATCAGCAAGGCAGCCACCTGCGCTCTTGTGGCGTTGCCCCGCGGGAGGAGATAGCCGTCGGAGCCGTTGATGATCTTCTCCGCGACCGCCCACCGCATGGCGTCCTTCGCCCACGAGGAGACCTTGCCGCTGTCGGGGAAGACGCTCAAATCGCCGCGCTTGCTCGTGTCGAGACCTCTCTTTTGCGCGTAACGGAACAAAATGGTTGCCATCTGCTCGCGGGTGATGATGCCGTTCGGGTCAAATTTGCCGTTGCCGACGCCGCCGACGATCCCGTTCGCCGCAGCCCATGCGACCGCGCCCGTGTACCATGTCCCGTTGGGCACATCGGTAAAGGTGTTTTCTCCCTCCGCCGGTTCGCCCTCGTAGCGCCACAGCACCGTCACAAGCATTGCCCGCGTCATGCTGCCCTCCGGATCGAAATTTCCGCCGCCGACGCCGTTCATTAAGTTGTTCTCTACGGCATACTCCACCGCGTCATAGTACCATGCTTTTTCCGAAACATCGGTGAATTCCACCGGCGCAGCAGGCTGATTGTCGGGATCCTTTGCGCCGCAGACCGTGCAGACGCCGTCCTTGTAGCTGTGGCCAAGCGCGGTAACAGCCTCCTGCGCGACGATCACCGTGCCGCAGACGGTGCAGTGCTTGCCTTCGGTCTTGCCGTTTTCGGTGCAGGTGGCGGGAACGGCTGCGTCAACAACCTCGCTATGTCCTGCCGCTTCGAGCTCTCTCGTCTCAAAGGCGTCACAGCGGGAGCAGGTGCGCTTCTCTTCGCCTGTTTCCGTACAGGTCGGCGCTTTCGTCTGCGTCCATTCGCCGAAATCGTGACCCAGCGCGGCAATTACGCTGCCGGCACTGAGCAGTTCGCCGCAGTCCACGCAATAGGTGTCGCCCGTATAGCCGTCTTCCGTGCAGGTTGCGTCCTTTGCGTCGCGAAGCTCGGTCTGCAAATGCTCGCAGTCAATGCGGCAGATTTCCGCGCGGTTACGGACACGCAGACGGGAGAAAACCGCACTCGTTTCGCTGCTCTCGTCCACATCACGGGAGCCGATGCCAACGCCGGAAACCATCATGCCGACCTGTAGATCATCCAGACCGGTATAGTTCTTCATGATGTAGCCATTGATGAACAGGCAAGCTACGCCTGTTGCGTCACGGACATAGATCTTGTCGATCACGCCCTCGGTCTTATGGAGCTCTGTGATGACACCCTTGACCTTCATCAGGTTGCCGATGACCGCGTCGGACATTGCGGTGGCGCAGTCCACTTCCTTCGGCTCCGCCTCGTAGATCTCGTCGGAAACCACGCGGATGTAGCCGTCGTAGTCAGGACTGAGGTTCAGCTCGACTTCGCCGCAGTAGAAGGTGATATCGCCGTGCACCTGTACATGCATGCCGACCGCATAATTTCCGGCGACCGGGAAGACGTTGATGCCGTTGCCGTCCTTATCCTGCACATAGATGCAGTCAAAGAAGGCGGTATTCTGATCATAGCCGGAGGCGTTGGAGGTGACATAGCCCTCAATGGTGTAGCTGCCCACCGTCTGCTGCTTGGCTGTAGCGATTGGGGTGATCTCCACTGCATTCGCGCCGGTGACCTCGCGCAGGATATTCTGGACGATGAACTTGTTGGCGTAGTCCGCATCGTCCTTGATATCGTAGTTGGAGAAGAAGGTGCAGCCGGAAACAACCAGCCAGCCGCCGCCGGACAACTCCTCATAGGTCATGATATTTACGTTGCCCATCTCTGCCGTGACGGTATCCGTCTCGTAGTCCGGGATATAGGTGGAGCCGTCGAAATTGTCGGTGTAGCTCGCGCCCCAAGTGGTCGGATAGCCGCGAACCAGCGTGGTAACCTGCTCCTCCGCGCCCTCGTTAATGAGGACGGGCGCGGCGTTATAAAGCTGGAAGCCGGCGGAGTTTTCGGCAGACGGGGTGGTGCCGAAGGCGTTGGAAGCGGTGTAAGCGCCCTTGGTGAAGGGGTGCGTCAGGTTGAAGTTCTCCTTGCCGGAGAAGTAGACGCGGTATGCCTCATTCGCCTTCAGTTCGTTATCCACAATAATACCGTTGGCAATGCGGACATTCGAGTCAATCGCGTCAAGCAGCGTGTTCGTCAGCGCAGCGCAGTTCAGCTCATCGGTCGGACTCCTGCGGTCAGACTTGGAGGTAATGATGAGGCTGCCGCCGCCTGCCGCGTACTTCCGCAGGGCGTCGATCTCCTCTGCAGTATAGGCAGACGCCGCGACAGTGCCGCTGTCAAACGGGACGGTCAGAATGACCATCTTGTAGGGCGCGAGATTCGCATAGGTAAATTCACCCTTTTGGATGAACTCCGCCAGAACGCCGTGATCCGCGCAATACCGGATGAAGTTGCCCATGCTGTCGGAGTAACCGCCGGAGACATAGAAGTTGCCGTGGCCGTAGTCAATACCGATCTTGACCAGCTTATCTGCCTGATAGACCTTTTGCGTCATGGAGGCGCTGCACTTGAATTCCTCGCCCTGATAGGTGCCGTAGAAGACAACCTTCAGCTCCTGCGTGCCGGAAACGGTGCGGGTGTAGTCGATCTCAAGCGTCTTGGATTCGCCGGACTTCACAACGGAGGTATCCGTGAGGGTCTTCACGACGGTTTCCTCGCCGTCCGCAACCAGCGTCAGCTCGACCTTGCGCAGCGTATAGTCGGCATCGGCAGCGTTTTCGACGGTGACGGTGATGTTCTCAGACTGACCGACCACGCTCAGTGCGGTGTCGGTTTCAATGCTTGCGATGATGGGCGTTGCAACGCTGACCCAGACAGGGGCGGTTACGGCGATGTCGCCGTCAGCCTGCGTGACCTTGAGGTAATAGTAAGCGTCGGTGTTGGGGATCGTGGTCTTCAGCTCATAGGTAGAGCCTGCCGCTTCGAAGGACTTCAGCGTGATGCCGTTTTCGCCGATGATCTCGATCTTGCCGAGCTTTTCGCCGTCAGGATCGGAAATGCTGGCGGCGATGTTGACTTCCGCGATCTCAGTGTCGCCGGAGTCAATGATCGTGCCCATGATCTCGTCGTTTAGGTAGTAGAAAATGCACAGGTTCTGATCCTCGGTCGCGTAGACGCGGCGCTCGGACATTGCCCGATACAGACCGGCTTCGGTGAAGTCGTCCGTCAGGATAACGTCGCGGCAGGTGTTGGCATTGCCCCACTTGCCCTTGTGGTTATCCTGATTGTTGGTGGGCGCGACGTGCCAGCCCTTGGCAAGACACTTGTCATACTCGGAATAGCTGGGCCAGTAGGAGCTGCCGCCGACAGCGCCTTCGCCGTTGCCCACCTCGATGAGGTTGATGACGGTGTCACGGGGGATGGTATAGCCGGCGTAATTATCAAAGGTGCCGAAGGTGGTGCCGGGGTGGTTGAGCTGGGACACGACGGGCGCATCCTCGATGTACTTGGTCTGCACGCCTTCCGCAACGGCGTTACCGTCAACATCAAGACCTGTGTTCGCGTTGACCATCAGGTCGTTATACAGGTGCATACCCGCATAGCCGGTCTTGTTGTTCAGCGCGGCGTTGTTACGGGAAACAGGACCGTAGGTATTGAAGGTGTTGGTATGACCGGGACCGCCGGACCAGGTCATCTCATAGCCGTAAGCCGCAACAAAGTCATCGCGCATGGCATTGTACTCCGCAGCGGTCTGCCTTGCCTCTTCCCACTTGGTGATGCTGCCGCGCTTGGTGAGGCTGGACAGATCATAGTAGCTGGAGGTAGTCGCGGTGGAGGTGGTATCGAAGTAGTTGGAATGGTCGGTCACGATGAGGAAATCCACATCCTCCTGCTGCATGGCGTATTCGTAGGCATCCTCCAGTTGACCCGCGCCGTCGGAGTATTCCGCGGTATGGGAGTGGATCTGACCGAAGTACAGACGCATGTTCGTTTCGCCGACGAAGAAGAACCAATTCATCTCCGCCTGCTTGCCGTCGGCACGGGTGACGGTAACCGCAACGGTGTGGCGGCCATCCGCCATGTCAGCCGCGGGCGTGTAGGTGATCCGATTGCCGGAGACGACCGGAATGACGGCAGTTCCGTCAACTTTCATGGTGACGGTCGGATCCGTACCGCAGTTGGCAAACTCCGCAACGATCTCAGGGCGTCTCTCAGTGCCTAATGAAGCGCCGGGCAGCGGAGACACGGAGGTAATGCTCGGTATGTCGATGATCTTCACGGTTTTCTCCGCGGTATACGTCATGCCGTATTCGTTTGTGGCAGTGCCCTTGAGCGTCAGGGAGGTCTTGCCTGCCAAATCCGCCTCGGGCACAGTGAAGGTATAGGTGTAGCCATCGACGGAGGACTGTGCGGCAGCCTTTTCCGTGCCGCCGTCGACCGTGTAGGTCATGGTCATGTCAGTGATCTGCGTCAGTTCGTCCAGCGCTGCGGTGAACACATAATCCGAACCGACAACAGCATTTTCCGCATTTATGGACATTTTCGGATTCAGAACAAAGCCAAGTCCGTACTCGTCCTCCACCTTATGGAACTGCATGGCAAAGAGCTGCGTACTGCCGTTGTAGGTCCAGCCGCTGAAGGCACCGCTGAAGTACTCGATGCAAACGGAGTTGTTGCCGTACTTTGCGGTCTTGTTATAGATAATATAGCCGCCGGTGCACTGCTCGAGCGTCCACTTGGTGTAGTCGCTCTCCTCCGTGTCAAAATAGAGGCACTCCGCGTTGGTAGTTTTGCCGCTCGCGTTGGTCTCGTTCGGAGAGATACGGAGGTATCTGCCTTGATTTTCAAAGGTATAGTAGGTGCCGTCAAAATGGACGGTGAAGATCAGTGTACCGTTGCCTGCCTCCAGAGCGCTGTCTGTCAGCTCGGAGGGCACAGCGAGCAGGCTTGGCGCGATCTTATCGTCGGACTGTTCGCCGAAGCAGGCGCCGCCGTAAGCGTTGTAGATCACGACCTTGTCGCCGTCTGCGGGCTTCTCGCCGGTCACGGGCTTCGTGCCGATATAGCCGTCGCCGTCAGCGTCAGCGGAAGCGTCGACAGCAAAGAACTGCATCGTGAAGATGCCCTCGTTCGCACTGTCGAAGCCCCACGGACTGAAAGTGCTGTTGTAGACCTCGATGCAGGCGGGCTGACCGTTGCGCAGATAGTCCGTGTTCGCAATTCTGTAGCCTTCTCCGAGTGTCTCGATCTTCCACTTCGAGCCCTTGCCCGCCGCGTCCGCGAACTTCGCGGCGCTGGTAGAAGTGGCGGTGTAGTACTTGCCGCCGCAGGTCAGGTAATAGGTGCCGTCGTCGTTGTTGACCAGATAGAACAGACCTGAGCCTGCCGTGATCTTCAGAGACGCATCCTCTTCATTGGGAGCTGCGGCATAACCGGTGGTCTTGCCGTTGGTCGTTTCGGAGCCCATAACGACTCCTGCCGAGGTGGCGTAAATGACGAAGGGCGTTCCCGCTTCGGGAATGCCGCTGATCGGCGTTGCGGAGTATTCTTCCGCAGCAGCCATCGTTCCCAAGGGCAGCATTGCGAGAACCATCACCGCAACCAGCAGCGCGGAGACAATCCTCTTGAACTCTCGTTTCATAATTTTTCCTCCTAATTCCTTTATTTGGTATACTTCCCGCGTTCGTGATCACCGCGCAGAAGGATCCCTTCCATTTTTTAAGATATCACCTTTCGGTCGGCGCGTCAAGGCTGCCGCAGCCGTAAATCGCACCCTTGCCGTAGGGCGCGACGACCCCGGCGCGCCGGTGCAGGAACCACCGAGTGCGTATAAACCGGCAGGCGGAGATTGCCACGCCTCGTTCCTCGGCTCGCAATGACAAAGTAGGGCAGCCTTTCCTGTTTTGTCAGGCATTCCTCTGTAGGGCGGGTGACATGTCCCCGCCGGGGTAGGAGCAACCGCGTGCGTCCAAATCGGTTTGCCCGTACTGTCTGCCGCTTCGCGGACGGCGGGGACATGTCACCCGCCCTACAGCCGTAAGCCGCACCCTTGCCGTAGGGGATGGCGTCCTCGACGTCCCGGGTGCGGGGGCTGCCATGGTCTTGCTGCGGCTTCCTTCAGGAGTTTTCAGACGACCATGCCGCCGTCGGATATCCGTTCCATGTCGGACTCGTCCAGCCCGTTGTTCCCTCGATATAGTAGATTGTCAAGTCCGGAATACACAGGAAGTCAAGCTGCTCGTTGAGGTATGCAAACACCTCGTCGCCCAGCATCGGAGCAGCTCCCAAAAAGTATACCGCCCGCAAACCGACACACCCGAAGAACGCTCGCCCGCCGATCTCCGCCACATTGGCAGGGATCGTGATCTCCTTCAGGCTCTCACAATCAATAAATGCCCCCCAGCCGATGCTCGTCACACCCTCGGAAAGCGTTACCCGCGTCAGGCTGCTGCAGCCGTCGAACGCGCTATCCCCGATGCTCGTCACGCGCTCGGGAAGCGTTACCTGCGTCAACCCGCCGCAGCCTTTGAACGCGCCTGCGCCGATGCTCGTTATGCTCTCGGGGAGAACATATTCCGTCTCCGTTTTTCCCGCGGGATAGGCGATTAACTCCGTTTTTCCCCGGTTCAGCAGCACGCCGTTTTCGGAGACATAGAACCAGCTATCCTTTGCTGTGTTGATCTCCGTCAAGCTGTCGCAGCTCGAAAACGCCCCACCCTCGATATTCGTCACACCGAGCGGGATCGTGATCGCCGTCAGACTGTCGCAGTTTTCGAACGCACAAGCGCTGATGCTCTTCACACTGTCCGGCAGCACCAGATCGGTTATGCCGGTGCAGCCGGAAAATAAGCCGTTCGCAATTTCCGTCATACCCTCCGGAAGCGCGACGCTCGTCAGACCGATGCAATCACCGAACGCGCAGCAGCCGAGGCGCACTGCACCGTTCGGAAGCGTGAGATCCGTCAAGCTGCCGCAGCCGAAGAACGCAAGCTCGCCGATGCTTGTCACGCTCTCCGGAAGCGTCACGCTTGTCAAGCCATCGTAGCAAAACGCATAATCGTCAATGCTTGTCAAGCCGTCCGGCAGGGTAATGCTCGTGAGGCTGCCGCAGCCGTGAAATGCATAGGCGCCGATGCTTGTCAAGCTGTCCGGCAGCACCACATCGGTCAGGCTGCCGCAATCATAGAACATAGTGTCCTCAATTCTCGTCATGTCCTCCGGGAGCGTGACGGTCGTCAGGCTGCCGCAGCCGAAGAACAGCCCCCCGCCGATGCTTTTCACGCCTTCAGAGATCGACACGCTGCGCAGTCTGCCGCAGTTGGAAAAAGCATGCGTACCGATGTATGTCACGCCGCTCGGAATCGTGACCCCCGCTAATCTGTCGCAACTCGAGAACGCTTCATCGGCAATTGCGGTAGTTCCCGAGGGAATGGTATAGGTTCCCTGTATCGGCTTTTTTGCTTCGATCAGCCAACTGCCGATATACAGCACGTCGTCCGTCCAGCGCTCCGCCGTGTAGTAGAACGCCGTGTCGGTAAAGACGCAGCTGCCGATGCGGATTCCTTTGTCCGGTGTGACAATGTCCGTCAATGCGGTGCAGAATTCGAAGGCACAGTCACCGATGCTCGTCACGCTCTCGGGAAGCGTCACGCTTGTTAAGCCGGTGCAGTAGGAGAATGCACCATAGTCGATGTTCGTCACGCCGTCCTGTAGGGTCAAGCTCGTCAGACCGGTGCAGCCGCGAAACGCATACCAGCCGATGTCGGTCACACCGGCAGGCAGCACCACATCGGTCAGGGCGCAGCAGCCATAGAACATATCGTCCTCGATCCGCGTCAGATCCTCCGGCAGCGCGACGTTCGTCAGTCCGACGCACTCGAAGAACATGCCCGAACCGATACCCGTCACGCCCTCAGGGATCGCCGCGCGGGTCAGACCTGAGCAGCCGGAAAAAGCATATGCCCCGATGTATGTCACACCGCTCGGAATTGTAACCTCGGTCAAGGCGGTGCAGTCCGCGAACGCGTAGTCGGCGATTCCTGTGGTTCCCGGGAGAAAGGAATATGCGCCGCGAATCGACTTTTTCGCTTCGATCAGCCAGCTTCCGATGTACAGCCCGCTGTCCGTCCGGTGCTCCGCCGCATTGTAAATCGCTGTATTGCAAAACGCGTTCAACCCGATGCCGTTTACACTGTCCGGTATATTGATGTCCGTCAGACCGATGCAGTCCGAGAAGGCGCACTCTTGAATCTCCGTCACGCCTTCCGGAATCGTCACACAGCGCAGGCTTCCGCAGCCGGAGAACGCATAGGAGCCGATGCGCGTCACGGGGACACCGCCGATTTCCGAGGGGATCACAACGGACGGCGCCGTCCCTGTATAGCGTTCAATGAGAAGACCGTCCTCTGTGTTTGAAAACTGATAATCAGCGGCGAAGTCTTCGGGCAGCGGTTCCCCGGCGGTCGGCTCGATTTCGTCCGGTTCCTGCGCTTCGGAGGCGGAAGGCGCGGTGTCCGGAGCATTTCCCGATATCGCCGCTTCGGGATTCCCGCCGCAGGCAGCAAGAGTAGCGCAGAGCAGCACACAAGCGGTCAACAGAGAGAGTATGTTTTTCATTCCGGTTTCAACCTTCCTTTTTGGTCTTCAAAGGCAGCCGTCGTGCGCGGCAGCGGGAACCGCCCTCCCGTGTCATTGCCGCGAAGCTCCCTGTAGGGCACGGACATGTCCCCGCCGGTGTAGGAACTGCCGACTGCGTACAAACGGATTCCATCCGTACCGTCTGCCGATTTGCGGAAGGCGTGCCGATATAGGAACTGCCGACTTCGTACAAACACGTTCGCCCCGTACCGCCCGCCGTTGCGCGGACGGCGGGGACATGTCCCTGCTCTACATGGCTGTTTCGTTTATCATGGTGCGTGTTTTCGCGTGTAGGTATCGTCGCCGGAGCTGTAGTCCGCTGCGAAAGCCGTTGGCAGCGGTGCTTAATAAGTGTCTTCCTTTCCGGCTTGGAACCTAAGCGTACGATTCCACACTGCTATCATAGCAACGACTTATTATGGCGTTGTTATGAAAATCCGTTTTTCAAGCCCTTTTTTTAGTGAATATCCGCCAAAGCTGCCGCGTGTCATGGCGATCTCGGGTGTATCGGCGCCCGAAAACAAAAAAACGCAAGCCACAACAACGTCATGGCTTGCTAAAATTTCCTAAATTCCCTGTAGGGCGGGGACATGTCCTAAGCCGTGTGCAGGAACTACCGACTGCGTACCGCTTGAAGCTGCATAGATTGCCACGTCGCTGCGCTCCTCGCAATGACAAATGGGGCAGTTCCTCCATGTCAATAGGGCAGTTCCTCCATGTCAATAGGGCAGTTCCTCCATGTCAATAGGGCAGTTTCTCCATGTCAATAGGGCAGTTTCTCCCATGTCATTGCGAGCCGAGGAACGAGGCGTGGCAATCTCGTGCAGGAGGCTCCCGTTTTATATGTCCGGCTACCGTAATCCAAAGATCAAACCGCAGCTTGCAAAACACCGTGCGCTATTTCCGCATCGTTGCGATCAGCTCGGAAAGCAATCTCACCTGTTCCGAAGACAACCCCTCTGTGTCCAAATATTGCGGCGTTTGATTTGCCTCTCTTCCCAACAAATAATCTGTACTGCACCGATAAAGATAAGACAGCGCCAGCAGATTTTCCGTGCTGGGTGTACGCTCTCCCGTCTCATAGCTCGAAATAATCGACGGGGAAACACGCAAAGTATTCGCAACCTGCCTTTGCGCATAGCCGCAGCGGATCCGCAGCTCCCGCAAACGATCCGGTAATCCTTGAATCATGAATATGCACCTCCAACACTTATTGTAGAGTATATACCAACACTATCGGGGGATTATTCATGCTCTTAAAGTGTTGACAAAATAGACCATTTGATGTTATAATAGTATGAACGAGGATTTCGATACGCTTTTTTGTTGACAAGACAGATCGTTTGATGCTATACTTAATTTGTTAATTGAATAATTATCTATTTTTTCATTGAAAACGATTCTGCTTCGTTTTCCAAGCGCCATATTGTAAGCGATAAGATAATTTTCCAAAGTACGGTCTTTCTCTTTGCAGTCCGATGGCTTTCGGCCCGGAAAAAACGCGGAAGGAATGAGATGCATTGGCAAGAATTTTGATCGTCGAGGACGAAAAAATGATCAACGAACTGATCCTGCGCAATCTTCAGGCCGTCGGTCACACCTGTGTGCAGGTCTATGACGGTCAAGAAGCGCTGCAAAAGATAAATGCTGCGCGGTTCGATCTTGTGATTTTGGATGTTATGCTGCCGTCCATGTCCGGCTTCGAGGTCATGGAGCAGATTGACGATACGCCCGTGATTTTTCTTACCTCAAAAGGTAATGTGGTAGATAAGATCCACGGGCTCCGCCTCGGCGCTGAGGATTATATGGTAAAGCCGTTTGAAATGCTCGAGCTGATCGCGCGCGTGGACGTGGTGCTGCGCAGGCGAAAGGTAAACCGCGATATTTTCCGCTTGGGAGATGTCACGGTCAATCTCGAAACCTTGCAGGTCACCAAGTCCGGCGTGCCCGTTGAGCTTGCGCCGCAGGAGCTTCAGCTTTTGGAGGTGCTTGTGCGGAACCGAAACATTGCCCTGTCGCGGGAAAAGCTGCTTGATCTGGCATGGGGCTTCGATTATCTGGGCGATATCCGCACCGTGGACGTCCATATCCAAAAGCTGCGGAAAAAGCTGGATTGGACGCCGTACATCAAGACGGTCTATAAGCTCGGATACCGTTTGGAGCTGCCGACGGAGACCGCGGAATAATGCTTCGCTCAAAAACGACTGCGTTTTGTCTTGTCGTTTTTGAGCGTTTTTTTCGTTTTGAAAATAACTTCCTAACATCTGCGTGATAGCCTGTTCTCAGAAAACCTGAAATGCGAGGTGTTTGACAAGTGAAGAAAAGGACGCATGTTTTTCTCTCGCTGCTGCTGATCTGTATCAGCGCGGGGCTGCTGGGTCTTCTGCTCAGCAATATGCGGCACAACGCGAAAAGCGTTGCGGATATGCTTGCGCGGGAGGAATTGAATATTGACGTCGGTATTTTTGCAAAGCAGGATATTCCCGAAAGGCTGCTTCCGGGCTTGATCGACCCCTCCGGGGAAGGGGAGAATCTCATTTATCGTTTTAATGAGGACGCACAATACTACATCAATCGCTTTCTCACATATTTTTCGGAGCAGTCTTTTACCACTTTCTATCCCGACGACCCTGCCGCATTGGTCGATTTTGCATATTGGTTTCTGAAGCTTCACGGGCCGAATACAATGGCCATCAGAGATATTTCCCTCTACGCGCCCGAGCAACTGATCACTGACGGACTCGGACTTCGCTTAAGCGACGAAACGGGAGAGATCAGCTATATGCTGTATCCGGATGACATTGATTCCATTACAGATCGTTTCTTCGGGAAACGGATACAGCATACCGAAACCGCCTACTATTTCCAAAGACGCGGCACGGAAGCCTGCAATCGACTCAGCGTGGCGAAGGCGATGTATGCCAATGAGGACGGAAGCTTTACGGTGGAATTTGATATTTATGAGGCGAATCCGCAGCCGATCCCCTGCCCGTTTTCACAAGAGGAGCTGGCGGAAGCGCAGACAAGAGACTACTACTACGATAACGGTGCGTTTGCTGCTTATGCCGAAACCGCCTTTCCGAACCAAGCGTGGGGGTATGTCGGAACGACTTCCGAAGCGTCAAGCCTCGATTCTTACTGGAATGAAGGATACGACATATACAAGGTGATTCATTCCGGTCAGACCCGCCTGTTTGTGATACCCTATGGGGGAAATGCCCCCGCACCGTCGGTCTATGCTTATGACGAGACGAGCCACACCATGACGCTCGTTTTTTCTGTGTGCAACGGCGCCTATATACCCGATGCATATTTATCTCTGTCCGACCCTTCTGCGCGCGTTCAACCGGATCTGACCTATATCGGCACAGGAACCGCTGTTGTACGGTGCTTCGGTGAAGCTTCGGAAACCGCCTATCAGCTCATAGCCTATGAAGTCGGAGCTGATGTCCCACGCCAAGTCAGGCACTTTGAGCCCGACGAGCAATACCGGCTCAACCGACTTCTGAGCGTTTTCTCGGAGCAGAGCTTCCTGCATTACGATGCTGACGACAAGGACGCTTTGATCTATTTTGCGTTTACCTATCTAAAGCACAACGACTATGATGCGCTGGAGCCTGCGGAGGGAGATCGCGTATTGCTGCCGGCAGCCACCGCAGACCGTGTTTTGAATCGTTTTTTCGGCAGAACGGTCGAGCATACGGAGAGCGCCTACGATTTCTTGCCGATTGCGGACGGCGAAGCCAACGGCTGTTTCAGCGTGGCAACATCAATGTCGCCAAACGGCGACGGAACCTACAAGGTAGCGTTCGAAATCTACGAGCTACAGTCGGCGGCGAGCTATTACTATAAGATTCCGCTTGATGATTATGGGTTAACCGCCTCCGACGCATGGCTGCATGACGGTCTATGGCACCGCGGCTCCGGCACCGCCGTCCTACGGGACTACACCGTCGGCGATTCCGCCACCTACCAAGTAATCTCCTACGAAGCAGACTGGCACGCGAGATAGGGGGGCGGGATTTTCGGTGATAGGAGCATTCGCTTCTGCCAAAGAAAAACGGAATACAAAACAGGGAGCAAAAGCCGCTCCCTGTTTTTTCTATCTTGCGTTGTATAAAAGAGGGATTCCCCGTTTTGCCCGAGGTGTGGTAGGCTGGAAAAAAGCGAAAGGGTGTGAGAAGATGAACACTGTGGATTTTCATATTTCTCTCGACATACACGAGAGTAACGCGCAGGCGGCGCTCCGTATCAAAAAAGGGGACACCGCGAGAAGAATTTTGATCACGCTGACCGAAAACGGGAAGCCATACGAGATCAGCCGTGACTGCAAGGCGGTTTTTACGGCGAGGAAGCCGGACGGGCATCTCCTTTATAACGCCTGCACCGTGCAGGGCAATCGGATTATTTACGCGCTTACGGCGCAGACGGCGGCTGTCGCGGGGGAGGTGCGCTGCGAGCTGCGGCTCTACGGCGCGGATTCCGCTCTCATTACTTCGCCGCGCTTCCTTCTGCTGGTGGACGACACCGTTTACAGCGACGGCGACCTTGTGGAATCCTCCGCCGAATTCTCCGAGCTGACGCAAATGGTGAACAAGGTCGAGACGCTCAAGACGGAAATTGAGGAGGCACTGAAAAACGGCGATTTCAAGGGCGAGACGGGAGAGACGTCGCTGCCGGTTGCGCGCGCAGAGAGTAACGATGGCATTGCCTACACCGCGACGGATGCAGGCTCAGGAAGTGTGCTGCCGGAGGTGTCTGTTGCCAATAACAACGAACATATCTCGGCAATCGGCAAGGGTCGGCAGATTGTATTTATTCCGAAAGAGGAGAATCTGTCCTACGCTCCTACATTACAGCTCAACGGTGGCGAGGTGATCCCGATCCGTCTTCGTGCGCCGAAGAATCAGGGCACGTTTCCTCAATCTCCGGAAGCGACGTTGCAGGTGCCGGTCGGCGCGCTGATGCGTGGTGTGCCGTACACGCTGACCTTCTGCGGAAAATACTGGCTGATCGACAGCCAAGTCACGCAGTTTACAGGGTCTGTGGCTGCGATGCTGACAAAATACGCAGAAAATCTGATCGGCCTGTCGGACGGCGCAGGCGTAACATTCCCTGTTGTCAATGTAGATGACGGCGTCTACGGAGAAATCGCGATGGCGACCGTAGAACGCACGGAGACGGAGACAGAAGCAGCCGAGGGAAACGTAAAAGTCCCGACCACGAAGAAGGTATTGGAACTGCTCCGCAAGGATATCACGGCGGACTATGCCGCGTGGACGCCTGCGGGCGATACGTGGAAATTGGTGGAAAACTACGCAAAAACGCTTCCGGACGGCAAGTATTATATTGAAGACGGTTATGCATCGTGCTTTGTTGATGTGTTTACGTCATACGGAGATGTGCAGTGGCGTGTGATCCGTAAGTATACCGATGAGTTTTCTTTTATCATAGTTTACTGCGGAAGCAGGCTTTTGATGGATATAGACGCAGAAACGGCAGATGTGATGATCAACGGCAAAAGGATGCTGACAGACTACAATATCCCACTGCCGACCGCTGCCGATGTTGGGAAGGTGCTGGTAGCGAGTACCCAAAACTGCGCGGCGTGGACGGCGGTTGCGAACGCGGAGGAGGTGGCGGTCTGATGGCGTTAGAACTGGTAAAGCTGGACGATAAGACGCTGCCTGCGATTGCAAATGCGATCCGCGCAAAAACGGGAGACAGTGGGCTGTTGCTTCCGTCTCAGATGGCGGCGGCGATTGCCGGTATCCCAACCGGAGTAACACTTCCTGCGTTGTCAGATCCTGCGGCGGTCGGTCATGTGCTGGCAGGAAAAGAGTACATCGACGGTAACGGTGCAAAACAGACGGGGACGCTGGTGGTGTGCGATACCGTGGACGCAACGGAGGGCGGCTGGGGTTCGTCCGGAATAGGCGTGAATGTGGAGCTGGAATCCTCTGCGGACGGCAGTCTCAAACTGTTGACGCTGCCGGAGGAAAATCTAACGGCGGAAAACATCAAAAGCGGCGTTCGCATCTTCGGCGTTGCGGGGGTCGCAAAAACGATGCGCGTAGAGACGGGGACGATCACACCGGCGGAGGATGTGATTGACATCACAATCCCGGTACCGTTTGACGGATACTGCGCCCTGTTGCTTACTGCTGTTGACAGATCGGCGCTGGAGGAAAAGGGCGCGAATAGTATATACAGCGTCCGCGTAATGAGTGCGATGTACGACAGCGTGGAGTATATCGGTATCGTAAACAGGTATAACGGTTCTACATATTCCGCCGCGACAAAATCGCCGACCGCTGCGGAGAACGGAAATATATATATCGGCGGAAGTACCGGACGCTATTACCGCGCAGGCATCGTGTATAACTACTACGTCTACTACTGGGAGGATGATGCATGAGATATTATAAAATGACAGACGCCAATGGAAATCTGACTGCCATCGGCACAGGCGCCGGCGGCGTGGAGATCACAGAAGAAGAATATGCCGCGCTATCAGATGAGATTGCGCAGAAGGCGGCGCTGGTTGCCGCGCTGGCAGATGGGCGCATTTCCACCGAGGATATCCGCGAGGACTGGCGGGAGGAGATTGTGCGGCGCGCGGAGGCGTTAGAATCACGGAAGGCAGGCTACTCGCAGGAAATGCTGGAGGCCATGAGTAACGCAGAGCTGGAGCAGATTTTGAGCGGCATGGGCGTGAGCGTGAACATGACGAAGGCGAATATGGTCACATTGATCATGGCGCTGCAAGGGGGCGAGACGCTGTGAGCAGTGAGATCATGGTGGCGCTGCTGTCACTGGCGGGGACGCTCCTCGGCACCTTCGGCGGCATTGTCACATCGTCGAAGCTGTCCAACTACCGCATCGAGCAGCTGGAAAAGAAGGTGCAGGCGCATAACAATCTCGTCGAGCGGATGTATGCCGTCGAGGGGCATCAAGAGACGCTGGTGGAAAAGATTAAGGTCGCGAATCATCGTATCGAGGATCTGGAGCATAGGACGCACGAGAAAGTGAATCGTGAATCGACGCCGCTGTAGTGCGCGGCATCCCTGACGCGCCTTTGCAGGGGGGTCAGTGAACAGTGAATAGAGAATCGTGAATAGTGAACAACGAAGGAGCGCTCCGCACGAATTAAAAATGCGGGCGGCTGATAGCCGCCCCTACGAGAAAAATTGGATTCTACGCCGTAGGGGCGGCTATTAGCCGCCTGTGCAGGAACTACCGACCGCGTACTAATACTGATTTTTGATGAAATTCTTTAGTATAAAGATTCAGAGATCCGTTGGAAAAAGGAACTATTACAATGGAAATTCATAGTATAACAGGGGGAAATCAGATGAAAAACGGAAAAAAGTGGGCAAAAGCGGCGGCGATACGCGCGCTCAAAACCGTGGCGCAGACGGCAATCGCGACCATCGGGACGAGCGCCGTCATGGGGGATGTCAATTGGCCGGCGGTCGTCTCGGCGTCGGTATTGGCGGGCATTCTGTCGGTATTGACCAGTGTCGCAGGGCTGCCGGAATGT
>JAQXWB010000068.1 GCA_029225225.1 Bacillota bacterium
CCGAGCATACGCTGCTTTGAATGCTACAGGAGACTATTCAAGGGTAATTACAATTTACAAGTGGTCGTCTTGCATCCATAGTTGGGGAATTACTGAAACGGTTGCCCCAACTTGCACTACAGAGGGAAGAGTAACCTATACCTGTACCCAATGCGGCGACAGTTATACTATGACAATCGCGGCAACAGGACATACGGCGGTAAGGGAAGAAGCTGTAGAGCCAACTTGTACTGAAACCGGTTTGACAGAGGGAAGTCATTGCGCGGTTTGTAATGAAATTCTGATAGCGCAGGAAACAATTGATGCGTTGGGTCACGCATATGCTTATGTTGTGACGCAAGAACCAACTTGCACGCAAAACGGCATGAAGACCTATACCTGCGGTCGCTGTGATGATAGCTATACGGAAGATATCCAGCTGCTTGGACATGTGGAAGTCGTTGACGCGGCAGTGGCGGAAAACTGCACGGAAACCGGCTTGACGGAGGGCAAGCACTGCAGCCGCTGCGAAGAAATTCTTGTTGCGCAGGAGATCATCCCCGCGCTTGGACATGCGGAGGTTGTCGATGCGGCAGTTGCACCGACTTGCACGGAAACCGGCTTGACGGAGGGTAAGCATTGCAGCCGCTGCAATGCAGTGCTGCTTGCGCAAGAGACGGCTGCGGCGCTCGGACACGATTACAAAGATACCGTGACGGAGCCAAATTGCACGGAGGGCGGTTACACGACACACACCTGCGGACGATGCGGCAGCTCTTTTAATGACACTGCTACCGAACCCCTTGGACATACGCCAGTCACAGACACTGCCATTGCAGCTACCTGTACGGAGAATGGTCTGACGGAGGGAAGTCATTGCTCGGTCTGCGATGCCGTGCTAATAGCACAAGAGACGGTAGCAGCACTTGGGCACAGCTATGCTCCGAAGGTTGTTCCGCCGACTTATTTGGAGCAGGGATATACAGCTTATCTTTGCACGCGCTGCAGTGACAGTTACATAGACGACTACACGGAAGCATTGCCCAGAGTGCCGATTGCCGACGCAGAACTGACGCTGGAATACACCAAAGCCTATTATAAAGGCGCGGCATTGGAGCCGGAGGTTACGATTCTCTATGACGGCGAAGCATACGATGCTGCGACAGAACTGAAAATCACATATACCGACAACAACAAGGTTGGCACGGCAACGGTGACGATAGCGGGTATCAACAAGTTTGTGGGCACTACAACGATGACCTTCGAAATCAGCTATGAGAGGATTCCGGAACAGATCATCAATGTAGCCGCCATCGGAGAAATCGGCAAAATTTCGATCTCTTGGGCAATTTCTGCCGAGGTGGATACCGCAATTTACCGTATCTATCGAAAGGCGGAGACAGAGACGAATTATACGCTCTTGCAGACGATTCACGGCAGAGATACCTTGTCCTATTCCGATACCGTCGTGGAACGCAATGTAATCTATTCCTATTATGTAACCGGTGTAGGTATCTATGGAGAAGAGAGCGTGCCTTCCACAGCTGTGTCTGCGCAGATGGCGATTGACAGGGAAGCGCCGGTTATCACCAAGGTTTGGCCTGCCGGCAACACGCGCATTTCCGGCACTACTTGTCTGACGGCAACCGTCATCGACAATATTGGCGTCACAAGAGTGGTTTACCAGTATTCTACGGACGGGGAAAGCTGGACGGAGATCGGCAACTCCGAGGCAAACTCCTTTGCGCAGAGTTTTGATACGACGGCCTTGGAGGACGGCATCGTTTCGGTGCGGGCGATTGCCTTTGATGCGGAGGGAAATGCAAGCGCCCCCTACAACCGCACCTATTATGTGGACAACACGCCGCCGGAGCAGGTTGCCGGAGTTACCGCAACGGCGCTCTATTGCAGCAAGCTGACGCTGTCTTGGGACGATGTGGCATCCGACGACAGAGCATCCTTTGTTGTGCAGATGCAAAACGGAGACGGCTTTGCAACGCTGGCTGCAGTATCTACGATCGGCTATAATGTCACGGGACTTAAGCCGAATACGGCATATACCTTCCGCGTAGCTTGCAGGGATACCTGTGGGAATCAGGGACTGTGGTCGGAGGAATACACCGTGACCACACCGGTGGATACCGTAGCGCCAACAATTACCGCACTTTCGCCGGAGCCTTGCCGCTTGAATTCCGACCTCAGCTTCTCTGCAACGGCAAAGGATGAATGCGGCATTACCTCGATTGCAATTCAGTTATCTACGGATCTGGAGAATTGGACGACGCTGTATCGGCAGAACTACAGTGAGCTGAAGGAAAGTCAGACCTGCAAGTATACCGTCCATTCGGCGCAATATGAGGAAGGGTATATTTACCTTAGAGCGGTTGCGACGGATGGCAGCGGGAATGTCAGCAAGGAGGACGGTACGGCAGCTTACAACGGATATCTGATCGACCGGACGGCACCCACTGCGCCGACGGGCGTTTCCGCTACCGGATGCAACGGCTATATCGCTGTGGCATGGACGCAGGGCACAGAAGCGGACTTAGGGACTTACTCGGTATACCGCGCTACGACCGCAGACGGCACATACACGCGCATTGCAGCGGGTTTGAAGTATCTATCCTATTATGACAGAACCGTGGAAACCGATCTTGTCTATTACTACAAGGTCGCGGTCAGCGATACCTGCGGCAACCTGAGCGGATTCTCTGAGACGGTGAGCGCAAAAACGGTAGACGACACACAGCCGCCGGTTGTGAACAGCTTCAGTGAAACCTATCATCAATGCGTCAGCGACAGCTATCACACGATCAGCGTCCTTGCGACGGACAACAGCCGACTGCGCGAACTTGTCGTGGAGTACAAGACGGCGGAGGACGCCCCTTACAGCCTGCTGAGCACAGTGACGGGAATCAACCATTACAGTAAAACGCTTTCCGTGTCATTGCCGATTGCGGAGCTTTCCCACAATGCGGTGATCTACCTCAGAGCCTACGCAGTGGATAGCGTGGGCCTGCAGTCGGAATACCTGACGGCGGAATATACGGTGGATCGAGAGGCTCCGGCGGTGAAGAACTTTGCTGCTGCCCTCGAAGGAAATGTCTGCACGCTGACTTGGAGCGATTGCGGAGAAAGCGATTTGAGCGGCTTCCGCGTGTACCGGTCTACAGACGGCGGCGCATACAGCAGCATCGGCTCCCGCTCCGTAAAGTCCGACGGCAGCTACAGCTTTGTTGACACCGTATCGTCAACAGCAACGCACACCTATACCTACAAGCTGACCGCAGTGGATAAGCTGGGAAATGCCCAAAGCGTTACGGAGGAAGTAACCTATACCGCACGCAGCACCAATGCTGTGCCGAGAATTATGATGGATGTGCCTGTGTATATGGAGGTTGGCGTCGAGAATTATTTTGACGCAACCGGCAGCACGGATGACGGCGCCATTGAAAGCTATCTGTGGGACTTCGGCGACGGTACGACCTCCGCTTTGGCAAAGGCGGTAAAGAAATACGCTGCAGCCGGAACCTACACGGTTTCCCTGACTGTGACGGACGACAACGGGGCAGCCGCCACGGAGTCCTATACGGTGACGGTGAAGGAGCGCAGCGCGCTTGGGACGCTGAATGTCAAGGTATGCGATGAAGACTATCATGCGCTGCCGGGCGTAAAGGTCTGGTTTGACAAGGGCGAAGACACCGAGACCTACGCCTATACCAATGCAGAAGGCATCGCGACGGCGCAGCTGCCGACCGGCGAGCATGTAATTGCGGCGTATATGGACAGCAAACACCTGCCGGCAAAGAAAACGGTCACGGTTTTGTCCAATGCCTCCCGAACCGTTTCGCTGATTCTGGTGGAAGAGGAATTGGTTACCGGGGAATTTGAGATCACGCGCATGACGCTCGATGAGATCGTGGCTGCAGGGATTGATATTTACGATCCGGCAAACCAAAACATCTATCAGGTGAAGGTTCAGGTAACCTATGGCAGCAGTCCGCTGACCATAAACTACACCCGAAACGATACCAGCGTGCTCTCCTACACCATCACGGATTCCAACGGAAAGCCGGTGCAGAATAACACCGTCAAGGATTCTAATGGCGAAGCGCGTATCCTGACCCCGACGGTCATACCCGGTGGCGGCGGAAATGCGGATATTGTAGCAATTCTGGACATTCCTGCCCAGACATCCTATTTGAAAGACTTTTTCGATGTGAAGCTGTATATTACAAATCATGCTTCGGAAGAATTTGACTTGGCGGATAGTGAAGTAACGCTGAATATACCGGAAGGTATGACATTGATGACCGGATTGACAGCCTATGAGAATTCCAATATTGTCAACATCACTAACATCGCTGGACAGGAAACTGTTATGCTTCGCTGGTGCTTGCGCGGCGATATCGAGGGCGATTATGATCTGACTGCGGACTATATCGGAACACTGACCTACTTTGATGAACTTATCACTGCAACATTTAAAGCCAAGGATCCGATCAAGGTGTATGGTCTGAATGGAATCGAAATGAGCATTCTTTCCTGCGATGAGATTCACAATGGTGCATTCTATTTCAAGATCGGCTTAGAAAATCAGCGGGATATTGATTTGCTCATGCCGAATATTGGCTTGTATGGCATGGTGGAAAATGTAACGGAATCAGTTGCGCACAATAATAAGGAAGGTGATTTTACTGTTCAAACATATATTTTAAATGCTTGTGTAGAATCTTCTACGGGAGCAATGCAATACTTGCCTGTTCAATACGACAGCAATGGCAACCTTGTTCCTCCGATTGATTTATTGGCGCCGGGTCAAAAGCTTGTGTATGAATATGTAGCTTATAATGCAGTTCAGTCTGATACGGTCGGTTATTTCAATGATGCTATGGCAGAAGTGCTCTGCGGTTATGCTGAAAATGTGGTTGTCGGTTCTTATGAGCGACCGGAGTATAGTTATATCAATTTCTCGGAAAAATTGGATAGAATCCTGAATAATACGGGAGTAAATACGTCCGATACTGAGATTCGTGATGCGTATCAATACATCACAACAAACAATAACTATTACTACTATCGCCAAGGCAGTAACATTACTGCAAATGTTTTCGAGGAACTATATCAACTGCTTGACACTGCGTTAGCTTTAGACTTCTCGAATCTGACCGATGAGGAACAGGAAACACTGATGCAAACATTGCTTGTCGGAATCTTGACAAATGATGATGTTGTCAGCGCTATTGATGATTATACGAATCAAAAGTACTTTGGTATTGTCTCTGATACACTGTCGAGCATTAAGCTTGCAGTTATACAAGACTTTGATGATCAGGGAATCAGCACTGAAGATTTTGGACGAGTCCTCAATATGACGCAAAGTGATATTTCCAAATTGACAGGCGTTTTGATGAACGATGGTGAAGACGCATTCTGCGAAGAGGTTAGTAAGCTGCTTGCCACACGGCTTGCGGGTTTGGCAATTGATGTTGACGCTAAGTATTTCTACGACAGCTATGGCATCGAAGAATATTTGGACTATTCCACCTACGCCGAAGGCTATGGCTTCTTCCAGAGCGCGATTACTTCAGGTATGAGAGCAATGGATAAAGCTATGTGGCAAGCGTATGTATATGGTTGTTTACGCGCCACTGCTAATGTAGAATACAGCACCTTCATTTTGGAAGCAATTATTTCTTACTGCGACAATGAGGGCTATCTTGGACGAAGTCTGGCACCGGTACTGAAAAGAGTAGCGGAAGATATGCTAATTGTCATTCTCGATGATATGAATAATGCTTGTGCGGATCTGAATTTGCTGATTGATGTTTTTGCGGAAAGTGTTGCCTACGATGCTGCGAGTGAAATCGCTAAGCAGGTGACAAAGAAGTTGCTTGGAACTCCGTATAAAATTGCATCAATGGTATGGAAAACGCTGGATAGCGTATTAGGTCTTGGGGAATTTGCAAAGCAACAGGGTGCAATGGAAGTGTATTCTGTCTTGTCGGAAGCTATGCTGTATGGTTTTTCCGAATACACGAATGGTGTACGAACAGAAGAAGACGATTTGTTTGCATATGCTATGCTTGCAGCTATTTGTGATTTCAGGTTGGACGGTGAGCGCGCGTACCGTGAGTTTGTTGAGGTCTATCTTGACGATGGAGTACTTTCCGTATCCGAAGCTACTGCAATGCGTCTCGTTAATAAGGTAATGAACACCTCTTATGAAGACTTAAATGCATGGTATAACGCAACCCGTTACAATATCCTTTCTGCGAGGGATGTGCTGTTCAATCAGGAAATCACAAGTGAGACAGAGATACCGACCGCGCCTCGTGTGACTTTGGACTATACTCAAAATCAAACGGTCCAGTCCTTCTCCGCAAAGTATGAGTATTGCTTCTCAGACGGAATATGGATTACTTGCGAAGGAAAGCCCATTAGATTTACCCCTCGGAGTGTGCAGACAGTACTTCGTGTACGAGTTGCTGCCTCTGATGAGAATCTGGCAGGCAATATTACAACGGTATATATTTATGCACAAAAAGAATTGCCTGAGTCGGTCACTGTAAAGTTTGACGGGACACAGTATATCATCAATAATCTGCTTTCCGGGCGAGCTTATCAAATGGCGTTCATTTCAAGCGAGGAAGAAGCAGTTGACTGGGAGAAAGCGATTGACTTTACTTCAATAGACGGGACAGCAACAGTGCCGACACTGTATCAAAGGGACTATGTGATTTTGAGAAGCTGTGTCGATGTCGAATTGAAAGAAACCTATTCGCAGCCGTTGGTGCGTAGCGTGATTACCCGGCAGCCGCTTAACTTAATTGTTACGGGCAGCGGCAGTGTATGTCAGCAAAATTCTGACGGATATTACTTTGTTGGGGAAAGTCTCGAATTGACTGCCATTCCAAATGTTGGATATGCACTGGATGGTTGGTATGTGGATGGCGTACAAGTCAGTACGGATGCATACTACATCTATGAAATGGGAAGCGGTAGTGAAATTGAGGCAAGATTCGCAGGCGCGCAGCCGGAACGCATCGTTATTACTTCTATGCCTGAAAAAATTGAATACTATGACGGAGAGTCCCCGGATATGTCAGGATTTGAATTGACTGTGTATTATGAGGATGGAAGCAGTGCTATCACATCAAATTACACAGCGAGCTTTGCGGCAGATGAGTATGGCAAAGACATCATTGTTGTTCGTTTCAGCAAATTCTCCGTCGAGATTCCTGTTGAAATTCTGCATACTGAAGGTGAGTGGGTGGTGACTTACAATGCGACGTGCACATCTGATGGTGAACGCGCCAAGTATTGTAATACATGTGGGAAACTGCTTGCGAAGGAAGCCATACCTGCAACTGGGCATAGCTTTGAGAATGGCAATTGTACAGTTTGCGGCACTGCAGAAATGCAAAACGACGAGGCTTTGAAGATCAAAACCGCTTCGATTTCGTTGCAAAGTGATCTTTCCATCAACTTCTATGTGGCGGACTCTGTGTTAGAGGGGTGGTCTGATCCTTATCTGGTGTTCAGCAAGGCGCTCTATGATGTGGACGGAAATATTACTGGCTATGAGACAGAAACCGTCTGCACATATACCTTGGCGACGCTCGCAGATGGCACTGCCTGCCATGTGTTCAAATTCAGTGGGATTCGAGCAATGGAGTTGGGAAGCGCTGTTTCCGCGACGATCTACGGAACCAAAGAAGGTATACTGTATGAAGGCAAAACGGTCAATTACAGTGTGCTGACCTATGCGAACAATATGCTCAAGAAAACCACGGATGCGAAGCTGAAGACCTTGCTGGTCGATCTGCTGAACTACGGCGCGACCGCACAGACTTATTGGGGCTACAATACCGCAAATCTCGTCAATGCGGGGCTGACCGAAGAGCAAAAGGCATATGCAACGAAAACGCTTCCGGAGCTTACCTCCTGCACGGAACTGATTAAAAACGATGGTGCAACCGTTAGCTTCAAGACCTGTTCCCTGTCGCTAAAAGAAAAAGTAACGGTTAACTACTATCTGAATCTAACAAGCTATACAGGAGAGGTAGACGACCTGTATCTAATGCTGTCGTATGTGGACACGGATGGCGTTACAAGGACGGCGACCATTGACAGCAAGGACTTCGAGTATAAGCTCTACAACGGCGCATATTATTATGTTGCCAACTTCTCGGGTCTGAACGCGATTCAGATGCGCACGGTTTGCACAGCGGAGGTATTCAGCAAAACAGCCAACGAACGGATCAGCAATACCGTTGTTTACAGCATTGAATCCTATGCTGCAAGCAAAGCTGCGGCCACAGACAGCAGGCTTGTGGAGCTTGTATATGCCATGATGAAATACGGCGACGCGACGGAGGCTTACTTCTTGCGGTAATTGCTTGCTGTTCAAGATGAGAATCGGTGTGCAGTTGCAGCATATCGGAAAAACAGGTCAATTGATTTCGGGAGACGGAGCGGTGAAAGCTGCTCCGTCTCTTTATGATCTTGTGCTGTTATATGATGCTGAGCAAAAGACTGCGTGTTTGCACTGTCTGCTGCTTTGCGGACGGCACGCCGAGTCGGTGTGACCTACGAATCAACGTCCGTATTCTTCCTGTAGGGCGCGACGACCCCGGCGCGGCGGTGCAGGTATTCCAACTTTGTACGAACCTCCCTCAGATGTCATTGCCGTGAAACACAATGCAGGGCGGGTGACAGGTCCCAACAGAACGTGTAAGCGGGAGACGGTACAGACGAGCAGATTTGTACGCAGTTGGTAGTTCCTGCACGCGGCGGGGACATGTCGCCCGCCCTACATTGGCGGCTTCATTTATAAAGGTGTGCAATGACATAATCGGTACACTGCCCGGCGGCTGCGAGGAGTGGTTTTTTACGCAAAGCAAAAACTTAGGCTTTATTTCCGAGGAAAAATATTATAGAATAGAGGCTGTAGAAAAACGAGAGACAGGAGCGGCTATGGATAGAAATTTTGAAGAACGCTTTGTTGCGGCGCGGAGAAAGTATATTGCGCGGCAGTTTTCCAATATGAATGACCGCCAGCTGGAGGCGGTGCTTACGACGCAGGGACCTGTGCTTCTTCTTGCGGGCGCGGGCAGCGGAAAGACGACGGTGCTGATCCACCGCATTGCGAATCTCATCCGCTTCGGCTGCGGTTCGGACAGCAGGGAAGTGCCGGAGCAGGTGACGGAGGAGGATGTCCTCTTTTTGGAGGCAGAGGCGGAGCACCCGACTGCGGACGGTGCGCAGCGGGCGGAGGAGCTTGCCGCGCTGCATCCCGCCGCACCGTGGTCGATCATTGCCATCACCTTTACGAACAAGGCGGCAAATGAGCTGAAGGAGCGCCTTTCCAATATGCTGGGGCCGGAGGCGGCGGATGTGTGGGCGATGACCTTCCACAGCGCCTGCTGCCGCATTCTGCGCCGCGAGATCGAACGCCTCGGCTATGATCGGAGCTTTACGATTTACGATACGACGGATTCCGAGCGTGTGATGAAGGAGATTTTGCGGGATAATAATATTGACGAGAAGGTTTTTCCGCCGCGCAATGTTCTCGGCATGATCTCCAAGGCGAAGGACAAGATGCAGACACCGCAGGAGTTTGCAAAGACGGCGGGTGACGACTACCGCTTGAAGCGAATCGCGCTGTTTTACGAGGAATACCAAAAGCGGCTGAAAAACGCAAACGCCGTGGACTTTGACGACATTATCCTGCTGACCGTCCGCATTTTGCAGGAGTATGAAGAGGTGCGCGATTACTACCAGCGCAAGTTCCGTTATGTGCTGATTGACGAATATCAGGACACCAACCACCTGCAATACCTGCTTGCCTCCCTGCTTGCCGGTCGCTATGAGAATATCTGTGTGGTCGGCGATGACGATCAGAGCATTTACCGCTTCCGTGGTGCGACGATTGAAAACATTCTGGATTTTGAGTCACAGTACCATGGTGCGAAAGCCATCCGCTTAGAGCAGAATTACCGTTCGACACAGTCCATCTTGGACGCGGCGAACGCTGTGATCGCAAACAACCACGGACGTAAGGGCAAGCACCTTTGGACGAACAACGGTGTCGGCGAGCGTATTTTGTGCTACGAAGCGCAAAGCGAGAGTGATGAGGCGAATTTCGTCGCAAACAATATTCTCTCCGAGTCGCGCGGCAGGAATCTGAAGGATTATGCCATTCTCTACCGCACGAACGCCCAGTCAAACGCGCTGGAATATGCCTTCAAGCGCAGCGGCGTCCGGTACCGCATCATCGGCGGCACGCGCTTCTTTGACCGCGCCGAGGTTAAGGATATGCTTGCCTACCTGTGGGTGATCAACAACCGCGCGGACGACTTGCGGTTAAAGCGGATCATCAACCAGCCGCCGCGCGGCATCGGCGGGAAGACGGTCGAGACAATTGAACGCCTATGTACAGCCTCGGGGCAGCCGCTTTACAGCGTAGTGAGCGACCCTTATAACTATCCCGCGCTGGAACGGTCGGCGCAGAAGCTGATGAATTTTACCGTACTGATCGAGGAATGTGCCGAGCTGCTGAACACGCTGTCTCTGCCGGACTTTTATGAGGAGCTGCTGATCCGCACGGGCTATGTGGCGATGCTGGAGCAGAAGAACGATGTGGAGAACCGTGCCCGTCTGGAAAACGTCCGAGAGCTGAAATCGTCCATTCTGACCTACATGGAAAACACCGACGAGCCGAGTCTCAGCGGCTTCTTGGAGGAGATTGCCCTCTATACTGACATTGAGCAGTACGACAAGGACGCCGACGCGGTTGTGATGATGACGATGCACTCGGCAAAGGGCTTGGAGTTCCCGAACGTCTATATCGTCGGCGCGGAGGAGGGCTTGTTCCCCGGTATGCGCGCCATCGGTGAGCAGGAGGAGATGGAGGAGGAGCGCCGCCTGTGCTATGTGGCGATTACGCGCGCAAAACAGCATTTGACAATCACGAGTGCGCGGCAGCGTATGCTTTACGGCCGCACAACGGTGAATCGTCCCTCCCGTTTTTTGGAGGAAATTCCGGAGGAGCTGCTGATTCGCAAGGGAACGCCGAAAAGTAATGTCGGCTTTGGAGACTACAGTGGGGGGCATTCCTATGCCGAACGCCCGAAGCCTGCCGCGCCGCGCCGTTCGACCGACTCTTTTTCCGCGCCGCAGCCGAAAGCGCCGATTCCCGAATTCCGCAAGGGCGATATGGTGCAGCACAATGTGTTCGGCAACGGCATGGTGCTCTCCGTGCTGAAAATGGGCAATGACGCGATGCTGGAAATCGCCTTCGATCAGGTTGGCACCAAACGCCTGATGGCAGGCGCTGCCGCCGCGCGGATGAAAAAACTGTAATACAAGTCGCCGCCTCGCATAGGAATAGACGGGGTGGTGTATATGACGCTTGCACAGCGTGATCGATTACGAAGTATCCTGACGGTCGTTTTGCTTCTGACGGTCGGGTTGACCTTGCTGTTACGCCTGCGCCTTGCGCCGATGGCGGAGCAGTTGATCGTCACACAGGTGGACAATCAAGCCTCCGATGCGATCAATGCCGCCATTGACGAGCAGATCACTTCGGGAGAGATCGACTATGACCGCATGATCTCTGTCGAAAAGGACGCGAAGGGGAATGTGAACGCCCTGCATACGAATATTGCAGAGATCAATCGCCTGAAAACGAGCATTCTCAAGCGTGTGGACGAGAAGCTGGAAAACCTGTCCATGGAGGAGCTGAGCGTGCCAATCGGCTCCGTCCTTCTGCCGGAGCTGCTTTCGGGCAGAGGTCCGAAGATTCCCGTGCGTGTGCTGGCGGTCCGTACCTCTGACGCGGTGTTCCGCAGCAGCTTTGAAAGCGCGGGAATCAATCAGACAAAGCACAGTATTATGATCGACATTCATGTTGTCATCACGATTTTAACATGGGCGGGGACGCAGGAGATCGCGGTGGATTCCTCCGTGGTTGCCGCAGAGACCGTCATTGTCGGCACGGTGCCGACGACTTATTTCGGCATGGAGGAGCTGCCATGAATCCCAACGAAGAAATCAAACAACTGACCGAACAACTGGAACGGGCGAACTATGAATATTATGTCCTCGACGCGCCGACGATGGCGGACTTCGATTATGACCGCCTCCTGCGGCGTTTGGAGGAGTTGGAGGCGCAGTACCCCGACCTTGCCTCGCCCCTCTCGCCGACCAAGCGCGTCGGCGGAGAGGCACTGAGCAAATTTGAAAAGGTCGAGCATGAGGTTCCCTTGGAGAGCTTGCAGGATGTCTTTTCCGAGGACGAGGTGCGCGAATTTGATACCCGCCTGCGGCAGAGCGTGCCGGAGGCGCAGTACAGCGTTGAGCCGAAGGTCGATGGACTTTCTGTTGCGTTGGAGTATGTGGACGGCGCATTTGTGCGCGGCGCGACCAGAGGCGACGGGCGCGTCGGCGAGGATGTGACGGAGAATCTCAAAACAATCCGCTCCATTCCGATGCGGCTGGAGAACGCGCCGCACCGATTGATCGTGCGCGGCGAGGTATTTATGCCGCGCATGGTTTTTGAAAAGCTGAATGAGGCGCGGGAGCAGGGGGGCAAGCCGCTGTTTGCCAATCCGCGCAATGCCGCGGCGGGCAGCCTGCGGCAGCTCGATCCGGCAATTGCAGCGGAACGAAAGCTCGATATTCTGATCTTTAATTTGCAGCTTGCCGAGGGCGTCCGCTTTCAGACGCATGGGGAGAGCTTGGATTTTCTCCGCGCGCGGGGCTTTAAGGTCATCCCCTATACGCTCTGCGGCAGTGCGGATGAAGCAATCGCACGCATTCGGCAGATCGGCGAGACGCGCTATGACCTTGCCTATGACATTGACGGCGCGGTGATGAAGCTCAACGATCTCGCCGAGCGGACAGGTCTCGGCAGTACGGCGAAGTTCCCGCGCTGGGCGTGCGCCTATAAGTACCCGCCTGAGGTTAAGGAGACGATTGTGCAGGATATTGTCATACAGGTCGGACGCACCGGTGTCCTGACGCCGAAGGCTGTCGTTGCGCCCGTGCGTTTGGCGGGGACAACCGTGACAAACGCGACGCTCCATAATCAGGATTTTATCTCCGAAAAGGATATCCGCATCGGCGATACCGTGAAGATCCGCAAGGCGGGGGAGATCATCCCCGAAATTTTGGAGGTCGTCTCTGACAAACGCCCGCAGGGGACAAGTCCTTACCGCTTGCCGTCTGTTTGCCCCGTCTGCGGCGCAAGGGTCGAGCGCGATGAGGACGGCGCGTTCTTGCGCTGCACCGGCGTCGAGTGCCCCGCGCAGCTAACGCGCAACATTGCGCATTTCGTCTCGCGCAACGCGATGGATATTGACGGCTTGGGGGACGCGATTGTGGAGCAGCTGATTGCCAACGGGCACATTGCCTCACCTGCCGATATCTATTATCTGAACCTTGACGATTTGAAATCTCTGTGGAAAAGCGGTCAGAAGGCTGCGGCGAAGCTGCTGGACGCGATCGAACGGAGCAAGCAGAACGATGTCAGCCGCCTGATCTTCGCCCTCGGCATCCGACAGGTCGGAGAAAAAGCGGCGAAGGTGCTGGCAAAGACCTTCGGAACGCTGGACAGACTCATGGAGGCGAGCGTTGAGGAGCTGACGCAGGTGCGAGACATCGGCGCGGTCACGGCGGAGAATATCGTCTCGTGGTTCGCCGACCCGCAGTCGCAGCATATGCTCCATCGTCTGCGCGAGGCGGGCGTGAATTTCGAGAGCCATATCCGGCAGGAGGACGACCGCTTCGCGGGTATGACCTTCGTGCTGACGGGCGCGCTCTCCCTCTTTACCCGAGACGAGGCAACGGAGAAAATTGAGCTTTACGGCGGCAAGGCATCCGGCTCCGTTTCGAAGAAGACGACCTATGTGGTGGCGGGGGAGAATGCGGGCAGTAAGCTGAAAAAAGCGAATGAATTGGGCATTCCCGTGCTTTCGGAGGAAGATTTTCTGAAGATGCTTGCCTAACAGCGGAACCTGTGCTATAATACTAAGGTTGCGCAAACAGATTCTCCCCAGCGAAAGGAAGACACACATGAGAAAACTTCTTGCAATCCTTGTTTGCAGATTGATAAAATTGATCGGCGGTTTCGTCGGGAAGGGGACAAGCCTGCCCGGGAAATACGCGCTGAAGCTCTGTCCTGACATTCTCAGCCGCATTAAAAAGCCCGAGATGATCGTCGCAGTGACGGGCAGCAACGGCAAAACCTCCACCGTCGAGATGATCGCCTCTGTATTAAAAGCCTCCGGCAAGACCGTTGCGTACAATGCCGAAGGCTCAAATCAGATTGAGGGAGTCACCACAATGATCCTCAGTGCCTGCACGCTTTCGGGCAAAATGAAGCAGGACGTGCTGCTCATCGAGTCCGACGAACGCTATACGAAGCATACATTCAAGTGGTTCCATCCGACGCATTATGTCATTACGAATCTCTACCGCGACCAGCTCACCCGCAACGGGCATCCGGAATGGGTCTTTGACGCGATCAAGGAGAGCGTATTTGACGATACCACGCTGATCCTCAACGCGGACGACCCGACCGTTTCCCTGTTCGGGCAGGGGAGAGACAATGTACTGTGGTTCGGCTTGGATCACTGCGCGGCGGATACGGAGGCGTTTGTCGGCGCGTACAATGACGCGCTGTATTGCCCGGTCTGCGGCAAGCCGATGCGGTATGCTTACTACCATTTTAACCATATCGGAAACTATCATTGCGACGCCTGCGGCTTTGGCCGCCATGCGACGGACTTTACCGTAACGGGTGTCGATTTGGATCACAGCCGTATTACGGTCAACGGTACGGACACCATCGAGTTGGCGTTCAAGAGTATCTACAACATTTATAATATCCTCGCCGCCTATGCCGTCTGCACCCTCTTAGGCGTGCCCGGCGCGGAGGTTGCTAAGCGCGTGAGCAATTATATTCTCAAAAACGGGCGGTATATCGAATTTACGCTCGGCGCGCATGAGGGCACCTTCCTCATCTCCAAGCATGAAAACTCAATCTCCTACGACATGTCCTTCCGCTATGCCGTTTCGCAGGGCAAGCCTTTCAGTGCGGTGATCATCGTCGATGCGGTCAGCCGCAAGTATTTCACCGGCGACACCTCGTGGCTGTGGGATATCAATTTTGACCTGCTGAACAGTTCACTGCTTCAGAATGTCTACCTCTGCGGCAAATACTGCAATGATCTTGCCATGCGCTTTTCCTTTACGCAGCTTCCGCCGGAGCGGATCAAGGTGTTTGCGGACATCGACGCAGCCTGCGCGGTGCTGCGAGAAAAAGGCGACGAGCAGCTCTATGCGGTGACCTGCTTCTCGGATAAGGATAAGTTCATGTCGAATGTGACGAAAAAGTGAGGGTGCTATGGAAGTAAAGCTTTTGCATCTTTATGACGATGTGATGAATCTCTACGGCGAATATGCGAATGTGTCGATCTTGGCGCGCTACCTGACTGACTTGGGGCATACCGTTTCGGTGGATACGCTCAGCCTGTATGAGGAAAAGGATATTTCCGCTTATGATTTTTATTTCATGGGCGCTGGCACGGAGCGGCGGCAGAAGCTTGCGCTTTCGCAGCTTACGCGTTACCGCGAGGCATTGCAGCAAGCCTGCGGTGCGGGCAAGGTCATGCTCTTTACGGGCAACAGCTTTGAGCTGCTCGGCGCGCGCGTGCAGGATGCGGACGGAGAGACGTTTGAAGGGCTGCATATCGCGGACTTCGTCAGTACGGAGGGAAAACGCCGCATTACGGGCGACTGCCTCGCAAAATTCGCAGAGACGGGCGATACCCTCGTCGGCTTCATCAATAAGTGCAGCAAAACGACCGGAGTGGAAACGCCGCTGTTCACGCTCGAAATGGGCTTCGGTAACGAGGCGGACAAGGGCGCGGAGGGCTTCCGCAAGAACAACTGCTTCGGCACGCACCTGACCGGCCCGATCCTTGTCAAGAATCCCGCAATGCTGAAGTATATTGCAAAGCTCCTGCTTGGTGAGGCATACTCTGACACCGTCCCTTATACCTATATGGAAAAGAGCTATGCGACAACGTTGAGTGAATTGCGAAAACGTTTGGAGCTGACAAAGAAATAAAACAATTGCCGAAGGGGAATTTTTTGTCTCCCTTCGGCATTTTATCAGCTTTCTTTAAAAAAGGGTCTTCTCAAAAACGGTCAATGGTGTATAATGAAAGTTGACCGCAGCGGTCAGAGGAGGAGACAGCATGAATGAAAAGTCCTTTGACCTTTTGAGAAACGAGGGAGAGCAATGAATGCCATTGAAATCAGAAAACTGACAAAATCCTACGGCAAGGCAAGAGGCGTTGCCGATTTAAATTTAGAGGTGGAGGAAGGCGAATTCTTCGGCTTTATCGGCCCGAATGGGGCGGGAAAAAGCACGACCATCCGCACGCTTTTGGGACTGCTGCGCGCAGACAGCGGCAGCGCGTCGGTTTTTGGAAAAGATATTTCCATGGAAAAGGAGGAGATTCTGCGCGAGGTCGGCTATCTGCCCTCTGAGGCGGTGTTTTATACAGGAATGCGTGTCAGAGATGTGCTTCGCCTTTCCGCTGATCTGCGCAAGAAGCCTTGCAAAGAGGAGGCGGAGCGGCTATGTGAACGCTTGGAGCTGGACACCGCCAAACGCGTGGAGGAGCTGTCCTTCGGTAATCGAAAGAAGGTCGGCATCGTCTGCGCCTTGCAGCATCAGCCGCGCCTGTGTATCTTGGATGAGCCGACGAGCGGACTTGACCCTCTGATGCAGCGGGAGTTTTTTGCGATCCTCGAGGAGCGAAACGCGAAGGGAATGACGGTGTTTCTTTCATCACATATTTTGTCGGAGGTGCAGCGCCATTGCACCCGTGCGGCGATCATCCGCGAGGGACGCATTATCGCTTGCGACAGTGTGGAGAAGCTTGCGCAGACGAACGCTAAACGTGTCATGCTTCAGGGAAAGGTTGAACTGTCCGCACTGTCGGAGCTGCGCGACCTACAGTCTACGGAGCATGGCGTGAGCTTCCTCTACGGCGGCGATATCAATCGTCTGCTGCAAGCGCTGGCAGGGCAGCGGCTGGAGGATATTTCCATTGCCGAACCGGACTTAGAGGAGATTTTCTTACATTATTATTCGGACGGAGGGGAAAAGCGATGACGATCCTCAAACACGAGCTGCGGCGCGACCGTCTATCGCTGACGGTCTGGACGGCATCCATCGGCTTTTTAATCGCGGTCTGCATCTTCCTGTTCCCTGAGATGAAGGGGGAGATGGACAGCGTCAGTGCGTTATTCTCCTCAATGGGCAGCTTTTCCGCAGCCTTCGGCATGGATAAGGTCAGCTTCGGTACGCTGACGGGCTTTTATGCCGTGGAATGCGGGAATATCCTCGGGCTCGGCGGCGCTTTCTTCGCGGCATTCTGTGCGGTGAACACCTTAGCAAAGGAGGAAAAGGAACACACAGCGGAATTTTTACTTACCCATCCCGTCAGCCGCAGGCGTGTCGTCGCGGAAAAGCTGGCGGCGGTGCTGCTGCAAATCCTCGTTATGAATCTATGCGTGTATGCGCTGGCGCTGCTGTCCGTACTTCTGATCGGTGAGCCGCTTCCATTCAAGGAGTTCACGCTGCTGCATTTGGCATATCTGCTGCTGCAAATCGAGCTGGCGGGAATCTGCTTCGGCATCTCCGCATTTCTGCGCCGCGGGGGGATCGGTATCGGCTTGGGTATTGCGATCCTGCTCTATTTTCTGAATCTGATTTCCAACCTTACGGAGAAGGCGGAAGCATTACGCTATATTACGCCGTTTGCTTATGCGGAAGGAACGGATATTGTGACAAGTCTTCGTTTAGACGTGCCGCTTGTACTGCTCGGCATATCGGTCGGCATCCTCGCCGCTGCACTCGGCTTCATCCGGTATAGCAGAAAAGATATTGCAGCATAACTTCGCGCCCCTGCGCTCCAATTGCTGGAACAGCAGGGGCGGCTTAGGAAAAATGATTGCCACGTCGCTGCGCTCCTCGCAATGACAAGCGTTGGCTGCTGACTGTGTCATTGCGAGGAGCGCAGCGATGCGGCAATCTCGTGCAGGAATTACCAGCGGTTCATTTGTACCGGCTGCGGCAAAAAGCTTCAGAACCGGCA
>JAQXWB010000069.1 GCA_029225225.1 Bacillota bacterium
GCGCAGCGACGTGGCAATCCTGTGTAGGCACTATTGTTTTGAACCGGCCGGAAGTCTTTTATTGTCTACCGCTTTGCGAATGTTACATTTTCGAGCTTCCTCCGTACTCGAATACCGCAAAAGTCTTGATGCTTCGGAGAGTCAAGGTTTTTCCGTCGATCGCATTGCGAAACGCTGCGGATTATGATATGATAATAAAAACCCTTGCGGCGCGATGACTTGTTCTGAGATTGTGTAGGTACTTCCGATTTTTTATAAATCTGTTTATTTGTACTGCCTGCTGCTTCGCGGTCGGCACGCCGGCGCGGGAAGTGCCGAGGATGTACCGCTATGTTCGGCTGTAGCATTCGAGAACCGTTAGGAAAGTGCTGAGGACGAATCCCAAAGGAGGTTTGCACCGTGGCGAGCTTTACAAAAATGGCAATTAAGGCGGCGTTTCTTAAGCTGCTCAATGAACGGCCTCTGAGTCAGATCACTGTGAAGGATATTGTAGAGGTTTGCGGAATCAATCGCAACTCGTTTTACTATCATTTTCAGGATATCCCTTCGCTGATTGAGGAGATTGTGACCGAGGAGGCGGATCGGATCATTGCGGAATACCCGACCATTGACTCAATTGAGACTTGCCTGACGGCGGTGCTGGATTTTGCGCGGAAAAACCGACGCGCGATCCTGCACATTTACAATTCCGTCAATCGGGCGATGTTTGAGCAATATCTGTGGAAGGTCTGCAAATATGCGGTAGGTACATACGGAAACGGCGTGTTTGCCGGTAAGCCGATCAAGGAAGCAGACCGCGATCTGATCCTGCGTTTCTATGAATGTGAATGCTTCGGCATGGTGATCGCGTGGATGAACGACGGCATGAAGGAGAATTATGACGAGAGCATCCACCGCCTCTGTGAGCTGAAAAAGGGAACGCTTGAAGAGATGGTTGAGCGCAGCCTGCAAAGCTGAACCTATCCCGCTTCATTCCGGCGAAGCCCCGCTGTGGCAGGGGATATGTTATAAAACGGTGCGGGCATCCCCATTAGCACCTGTAGCCCGCGGCATCCCTGACGCGCCGGTGTAGGTACTATCGACTGTGTACAAGCTTGCAGCCTGAGATTGCCACGTCGCTGCGCTCCTCGCAATGACAAATGGGGGGTGCCTTATTCATGTCATTGCGAGGGTGTCTGCGCCCGTGGCAATCTTGTGCAGGAACTACCGGGTGCGCGCGAATTTGCTTGTCCTTGCTGTCTGCCGCTTACGCGGTCGGCGTGGACATATCCCCAGCCTACGGAGGGCTTTGTGACAATGACAAATATTGATTGACACCTGACGCTTGCCTTTGGGCATTTGGCGTCGGGTGTCTGTTTTTTGGCTATTTTTCCGTCCCTGCCTATTTTTCGGGCAGGACGCGCTGCCTTGCCCATTTTCAGATGCGGAAGGATGCGGTATAGTTTGGGCATAAAACGATGAAGGAGGTTTTTGCTATGAAGCTGCGCTCCGTTGCACCGATGCGGATTGCGAAATACGGCTATATCGTCATGTCGATTGCGTTTTGCGTCATCGGGCTGCTGCTTGTACTTTTTCCGGAGGTATCCACGGCGGTGATCTACCGTGTACTCGGGATCGCGCTGCTCTGCTTCGGTGTCATTAAACTGATCGGGTATTTTTCGCGCGATCTGTTTCGGCTGGCCTTCCAGTTTGACTTGGAGTTCGGCATCCTGCTGCTGGCGCTCGGGCTGCTCGTACTGGTTCGACCAGTGGGCGCGATGAGCTTTCTCTGCATTGCGCTCGGTATCGCGATCCTTGCAGACGGCTTGTTTAAGCTTCGCATTGCTGCGGACGCGAGGACCTTCGGCGTTCGTCCGTGGTGGCTGCTTTTCACCCTTGCCATTCTAACGGCGGTCGTTGGGCTTTTGCTGATCTTCCGCCCGCGGGAAAGCGCGGTGTTTCTGACCGCACTGCTCGGCGTGTCGCTGCTGACGGAGGGAATTCTCAATCTTTGCGTCGTGATCAGCACGGTAAAGATCATTCGCCACCAACAGCCGGATGTGATCGACGCGGAAACCTGCGACGAAGAATAATGTGAAAGGACGATTCAGTTTATGCGATTTTCCAAAGCGGTCGTAAAATACCGCGTTCCCATTTTGATCCTCGCGTTGCTGCTGATGATCCCATCGGTACTCGGCATGGCAGCGACGCGGATCAATTATGATATGCTCGACTATCTGCCGGACAATATGGATACCGTCATCGGGCAGAACGAGCTGATGGAGGATTTCGGCAAAGGGGCGTTCTCCTTCATTATTGTGGAGGATATGCCGGAAAAGGACGTTGCGAAGCTCAAGGCACAGATCGCACAGGTCGAGCATGTGGACTCCGTGATTTGGTACGATACGCTTGCAGACTTGTCCGTTCCGATGGAGCTGCTGCCAAATGAGCTCTACAGCGCGTTCAACACGGACAACGCGACAATGATGGCGGTCTTCTTTGACACCTCCACTTCGGACGATTTGACAATGGATGCCATCCGCGAGATTCGGAGCATCTGCGGGAAGCAGTGCTTCGTCTCTGGTATGTCGGCGCTCGTGACCGATCTGAAGGATCTTTGCGAGCAGGAGGAGCCGATCTATGTCGGCATTGCCGTAGCGCTGGCGTGCGCGGCGATGCTGCTGTTTTTGGATAGCTGGCTGGTGCCGTTCGTGTTTCTGCTCTCCATCGGCATGATGATTTTGCTGAATCTCGGCACGAATTACTTCATGGGAGAGATCTCGTACATTACCAAGGCGCTGTCGGCGGTGCTGCAGCTTGCCGTCACGATGGACTATTCCATCTTCCTCTGGCACAGCTACAATGAGCAGCGCACGCTGCGTGCGGACAAAAACGAGGCGATGGCGGTTGCCATTCACGACACGCTGACGAGCGTCGTGGGCAGCTCGATCACCACCGTCGCGGGCTTCATCTCTTTGTGCTTCATGTCCTTTACAATGGGCAGGGATCTCGGCATTGTGATGGCAAAGGGCGTCTTGTTCGGTGTGCTCGGCTGCGTCACGGTGCTTCCCGCCCTGATCCTTGTTTTGGATCGACCGCTGCAAAAGACCAAGCATCGGTCGCTGCTTCCCAAAATGGAGAAGCTTTCCAAGGGAATTGTGAAGGTATTCCCGCTCTTCCTTGTGATCTTCGCGCTCGTGATCCCGCCCGCCTTGTACGGCTACAACCGGACGAACGACGAGGTCTATTACGACATGGGGGAGTGCCTGCCGCAGGATATGGAGTATGTGATCGCGAACAGCAAGCTTGCGGAGGATTTTGACATTGCCTCGACGCATATGCTGCTCGTGGATACCGATGTCTCACCGAAGGATGTCCGCAGCATGATTGCGGAGATGGAACAGGTGGATGGCGTCAAATATGTGCTCAGTCTGGAATCCGTGCTCGGTTCCCGCGTGCCGGAGGAGATCCTGCCGGAGTCCGTGACGGAGATCTTAAAGAGCGACAAATGGGAGCTGATGTTAATCAACTCCGAATACAAGGTCGCGAGTGACAAGGTCAACGCGCAGATTGACAGCCTGAATGCAATCCTGAAAAAGTATGACGCGGGCGGTATGCTCATCGGCGAAGCGCCCTGCATGAAGGATATGATCGAAACCACCGACCATGATTTCAAGGTGGTCAACGCAATCTCGCTGCTTGCAATCTTCTTTATTATCGCGCTGGTGGAGAAGAGCTTCTCGCTGCCGTTCATTCTGATTGCCGTGATCGAGGTAGCAATTTTTATCAATCTCGGCTTGCCCCATTATTTCGGGCAGAGCCTGCCGTTTATCGCTCCGATCTGCATCAGTACGATTCAGCTTGGCGCGACCGTGGACTACGCGATTTTGATGACGACGCGCTATAAGGCGGAGCGCCTGCGCGGAGAGCGGAAACAATCTGCGGTTTATACCGCGCTAACCGCCTCTATCCCGTCAATTATCGTCTCGGGCATGGGACTCTTTGCTGCGACCTTCGGCGTCGCGCTCTATTCCAACATTGATATCATCAGTTCGATGTGTATGCTGATGGCAAGAGGCGCCGTGGTAAGCATGCTCTGCGTCATCTTCATCCTGCCCGCGCTGCTGCTCCTCTGCGACAGACTGGTCTGCGCGACAACGTGCGGCATGAAGCATTGCAATCAAACAAAACAGGAGGTAACCGTGAAATGAAGATGAAAATGAAACAGGTTCTCGCCCTTGCGCTCTGCGCCGCGCTGCTGCTCTGCGGCGGAACGACGGCTGCTTTTGCGAAGGGAACAAACAGCAATCCCGAAACAGGAAGTGCTTTGGAGGAAACAACTTCCGCGCCGACAAGCGCGCCGGAAGCTGCCGCAGGCTCCAAGGAGGAGACGGTCTACGTCCTGACCGACGCGGCAGGCGAGGCGCAGAAGATCATCGTCAGCGACAAGCTCACGAACGCGGACGGCGCTGACAGCCTGAACGACCGCTCGGAGCTGCAAAACATCGAAAATGTGAACGGCGACGAGACTTATCAGACAGGCAGTGACAATCAGCTTATTTGGAACGCGCAGGGGAGGAATATCTGCTATCAGGGCACGACGGATAAGGAACTGCCCATTGCCCTGACGGTGCGTTACAGCTTGGACGGGAAAGACATCTCTCCGGAGGAGCTTGCGGGAAAGAGCGGAAAGGTCACGATCCGTTTTGATTATACCAACCGTCAGTATGAGACAGTGGAGATCGACGGAAAGCAGGAGAAGGTTTATGTCCCCTTTGCCGTCCTGACCGGTATGCTGCTGGACAACGAGAGCTTCCGCAATGTGGAGGTGACCAACGGCAAGCTGATCGACGACGGGAGCCGCACGGTCGTTCTCGGCCTCGCATTCCCGGGCTTGCAGGAGACACTGGCGCTGGACAGCGAGAAGCTGGAAATTCCGAATTTCCTCGAGATCACAGCCGATGCGACGGATTTTTCGATGGGCATGACGGTGACGCTTGCCACCAACGAGATTTTTAACGGCATAAACACCGAGAAGCTGAACAGTGTGGAGGATCTGCACGCCTCGCTGACAACGATTACCGACGCAATGCAGCAATTGATGGACGGCTCCTCCGCGCTTTATGACGGACTTTGCACCCTGCTCGACAAGTCGGGCGAACTGACCTCGGGCGTTGACGCGCTGGCAGGCGGCGCGGGTGCATTGAAAAACGGCGCTTCTGCGCTGCAAGACGGTGCGGGAAAGCTGCAAAGCGGCGCGGCGCAGCTCTACAACGGTTTGAGCACGCTGACTGCCAATAATGCCACGCTGAATGGGGGCGCGACGCAGGTTTTTGAGACGCTGCTCTCCACGGCGACCACGCAACTCCAAGCAGCGGGACTGAGCGTGCCGCAGCTTACCATCGGCAACTATGCCGAGGTCCTGAGCGGCGTGATCGACTCGCTGGATGAAAACGCTGTCTATCAACAGGTGCTTGCGCAGGTGACTGCCGCCGTAGAGGAAAAGCGTTCGGAGATCGAGACGCAGGTGACGGCTGCCGTACAGAGTCAGGTGACCGCGCAGGTGACTGCCGCCGTGCAGGAGCAGGTGACCGCGCAGGTAAGAGAGGCGGTCTGTGAAGCGGTGACGGCGCAGGTTATTTTGGCAGCCACGGGAATGGATCAGGCGAGCTATGATGCTGCGGTTGCGGCGGGCATGATAGATGCGGCAACGCAGGAAGCCATTCAAAACGCGATTTCCGCGCAAATGGAATCAGACGAGGTACAGGCGACGATCACAGCCAATGTGGAGGCGCAAATGGCAAGCGAGGCGGTGCAGGAGACCATTCAGCAGACCGTCGTGGCGCAGATGTCCGGCGAGGAGATGCAGGCGCTGATCGCTGCGAATACGGAGCAGCAGGTACAGCAGGCGATTGCGACGACGATGGCAAGCGACGAGATCCAAGCACGACTTGCCGCCGCTTCCGAGGGCGCAAAGACCGTAATCGCACTGAAAACCTCACTGGATAGCTATTCCGCGTTCTATCTCGGTCTGCAAAGCTATACCGCAGGCGTTGCGGAGGCGGCAAACGGGGCGGCTTCCCTGCAAGCCGGCGCTGCGGAGCTGCAAAACGGTGCAAGCAGCCTTTCCGACGGTGCTTCGGCACTGTATCAGGGTAGTCTGCGCCTCAAGGACGGAATACCCGCGCTGACGGATGGCATTCAGCAGCTCCGCGACGGTGCAATGCAGCTCTCCGACGGACTGAAGGAATTCAATGAGGAGGGCATTGAAAAGCTGGTAGACGCGGTGGACGGCGACCTCGAAAACCTTCTGACACGTCTCCGCACAGCGTTGGATGCCTCGAAACGCTATCAGTCCTTCTCCGGCATGGACGATTCGATGGACGGAACAGTGAAATTCATCTTCCGCACCGATTCCATTGGTGATTAACGGAGGAGCCCTCCGCGCGAATGAAAACCCGTGGGGCAGGGACAGTGCAAAGACCGGAACAGGAAATAAAACGCCCTGTTCCGGTCTGTATTATTCTGTTTTAATGGATTTGGCATATTCCGAGGGAGAAATGCCGAAATTATCCTTGAACTGGCGGGAGAAATGGTGAATGGTGGAATAATTCAGCTTTGCGGCGATCTGCGAGAAATTCATCTTTCCTTCGCGGATCAGGCATTTGCTCTCTTCCAGCTTCACACGGCGGATATATTCTCCCGGCGAGATGTTCATTTGCCGGTGGAACAGCGCGGTCAGGTGCGACGCGCTGACGCCGGTTTCCTTGGCTACCGTCTCCACCGAGAGCTTGTCATAGACGTGCTCGGCGATATATTGCAGCGTGCGGCTGACGATCAGATTTTCGTTGCGCAGCGCCACCGGCGTTTTCAGACGCTTTTTCTTCCCGCCGAGGTCCCGCAGGACGGAAAGGAGCAGCAGCTTGAGATTGCCGCGGATAAAGTCGCCGCTGAAAGTGTCGTTGATTTCCGTTTCATGGAGCAACTGCTTCAAAAAGGCCGCCTCTGCCGAGGATAGATCAAACACGCGGTTTGCCAAGCTCAGCGGAAGATCGCTGTCCATGTCAAACGCAATGGTCAGGAATCGTGCCGTAACATTCAGATCGGTATACTGCATGTGCCATTGCTCCGGCGCGAAGAACATCATCTGCCCTTGCTTCAATGTCTCGCTGTTTCCTTCTACCACGCAGTGAAGCTGCCCACGGTCAACGTAAGTCAGCTCATACATCGAGTGCCGCTCTCCTTTGAAGAGAAAACCGCTCTCCTCCTCGCGGTAAAAGAGCGTATAGATTTCGCCGAGCCGCAGACGGTCACGGATCTTCAGATCGTCCACAGCGGTGAAGCTGTCGAGCTGTTCAAGCGCGGTATGCAGCGGGAGCGACATGCGCACGGAGCATTCCTGTTGGTAAGGAACGATGGCAAACTCCGTCATCGGGGGGAGACATACCGGCTTGTCAAGATAGAAGCTTGTCAGCTTTTCCTTCCGCCGAATGACCAGCACGGTCATGCCAAGCTCGAAATCCAAATACAGCTCCTGTGCGGCGCGCTGGAAATACAATTCCTTCGCATGATAGTAACGGACGAATTCTACCCAGTCGTCACCTTTCGGGAAGCCGCGGTTCGGCAGGCTGTCCCGCAGAATCTTGCCAAAGGGAGCAAAGCTCTGCTTGTTCAGATTTTCGATCAAGTGTGCGACCTCCATTCTTTCTTTTTTGCCTCCCGGAGGTTCAGCCGAAAAGAACTTCGGGATACTTTCCGGACTCGCGGAGCGCGGCAATCGCAGCCTGCACGGAGGGGAGATCCTCCCGGTAGGTTACGCCGTACCAAGTCTCGTCAGTATGTAAAACGCGAACGGAGCCAAGCCCCTCGTGAATCTGCGCGTTGGCGACCGTCGGGAGGAAAAATTCGCATTTCGTCGGATTCTTCGGTAAATTCTCGTCCAAAAACTTCGGGAAGCGCTCCTCCAGCTCCTGCAAAATACGCGGCGTAAAGCCCCAAAAGTTCATCGAAACGACAGTATTGCCCGAAAGCGGCTCATAATGCGCGCCGTCCTCCGTAAAGGCGGCATCCTCGCCGCGCTTCTCAATATGGGTGCGTTCGGTCACGCCCGTAAGATAGCCGTTCTCAATCTCGCACACGCCGCGCGCGACATAGCCGTTATCCGTCATGGCGTTGCGCAGAAGATAGCCGACCATGGCGTATTCGTTGTCGGCGTGCTCCTCGCGGAAAAAGTCGGCAAGTGTGGTAAAGGCGCCTCTGCCGTAAAAATCATCGGCATTGATTACGGCAAAGTCACCGTCAATTTCCTCCTTCGCGCACAGAACGGCGTGCCCCGTGCCCCACGGCTTAACGCGTCCCTCAGGAACGGTATAGCCCTCGGGCAGCTTGTCCGTCTCCTGATAGACATATGCAACCTCAAGATAGCGCTCCAAGCCTGCCGTGACCTTCTTGAAGTCCTCTGCGATTGCCTCCTTGATGATGAAGACTACCTTGCCGAAGCCTGCGGTGTAGGCATCATAAAGAGAATAGTGCAGAATGCTGTTGCCCTGCGGATCCACGGGGGTCATTTGCTTCAAACCGCCGAAACGGCTGCCCATACCGGCTGCCATCACAACGAGGGTTGGTTTTTTCATGTCTCTACTTCCTTTATTTGTTTTCTTATCATTATATCAGAGTTCCGCAAAGATGGCAAGATTTTTTCGTTTTTTTGCAAAAAGTAAGCAAGAAAGCGTTGACATGAAGCAAAAAAATGGGTAGGATGAAAGAAGAAGCTTCAAAGGGGAGGTTGCTATGGATACAGTTTATGTTACCGGTCACCGTAATCCGGATACGGATTCCATCGTCTCGGCAATGGCATATGCCGCGCTGCGCAACGCGCTCGGTGATCGGGAATACCAAGCAGGGCGCTTGGGGCATGTCAGCGACGAAACGCAGCTCGTGCTTGACCGCTTCGGCTTTACTGCGCCGCCGTGGATCAAGACCATGCGCACGCAGGTGCGGGATCTGGACTATGACACGCCGCCGGCACTTTCCTCGGCAGTCACGGTCAGCCGCGCGTGGTCGGTGCTGACGGCGGATCGCTCCATTGCGGCGATCCCCGTGACCAATGAGGACGGCACGCTTTACGGCATGCTCTCAACGGGCGACATTGCCGCCTGTGATATGCAGTCCATCGAGCGGCCGCATATTGAGGAGATTCCGGTGTTCAATCTGCTCAGCGTCTTGGAGGGCAGAATTTTAAACGAGGCGGGCAACCTCATCGACACAATCACAGGTGATGTGTTTATCGCACTGCCGCAGAGCTGTGAGAATCTGCTCTTTTCCGCGAAGGACAGCATCGTTGTCGTGGGACATCAGCCGGACATGGTGCGCAGAGCATTGACCATCGGCGTGCGCTGCGTGATCGTCTGTCAGGCGGAGCTGGACGAGGAGCTGCGCAATATGCCGACGGATACCTGCATCATCTCCACACCCTTTGATGCCTACCGCGCCGTGCGCCTGATCTATCAATCGCTGCCGATCCGCCGCATCTGCCGCACGGACAACATAGAGTGCTTCCATTTGGACGATTTCGTGGACGATGTGCGCGAGGGAATGCTCAAAAGCCGTTTCCGCTGCTATCCGATCCTTGATGAAAACGAGCGTGTCGTCGGCACGCTGTCACGCTATCATCTGATCCGTCCGCGCAGGAAACGGGTGGTGCTCGTGGATCACAACGAGGCTGCCCAGTCTGTTCCGGGACTGGATCAAGCGGAGATTTTGGAGATCATCGACCACCACCGCCTTGCGGACATTCAGACGGGCAACCCGATTTATTTCCGCAACGAGCCGGTCGGCAGCACGACGACGATCATCGCGGGAATGTATCAGGAGAAGGGACTTATGCCGTCGGAAAAGCTCGCCGGTATGATGGCTGCTGCCATTGTCTCGGATACCGTTATGTTCAAATCGCCCACCTGCACCCAGCGCGACCGCAATATGGCAGAGCGCATGGCGCGCATTGCAAATGTCTCTCTCGACGAGTTGGGGCAGGAGATTTTCTCGGCATCTTGGTCGGACGATAAACCCGCACGCGACCTGATGTTCACGGATTTCAAGGATTTCCACATTGCGGGTCACAACCTCGGTGTCGGACAGATTACCTGCGTCAACTCCGAGCATATTCTGCTCCGCAAAGAGGAATTCCTTGCGGAGATGGAGAAAACAATGCGGGAAAAGGGCTACAGCTTGATGCTGCTCATGCTGACAGATGTCCTGCTCGAAGGCACACAGCTCATCTACTTGGGCGACGAGGATACCATCCGCATGGCGTTCTCGCCTGATGCAAAGAACAATGTCGTCTTTTTACCCCATGTCATGTCCCGCAAAAAACAAATCATTCCCGCCCTCTCCGCCATGTGGGGCTGATTACCGAAAAGTCAAGCGCAGAGCCGAAATTCACGGCTCTGCGCTTGACTTTTTGCAGCTATCCCCACCCTACAGGGCTGATTGCGGATGATGGGGTGTGATTCGTTGAATAAAGTGCCGGCATGAGATTGCCACGTCGCTGCGCTCCTCGCAATGACAGAAAAT
>JAQXWB010000070.1 GCA_029225225.1 Bacillota bacterium
CCACTATCTCGCGCGCTTTTTGGAGGTCGGCGACTTACCCTCTGGCTGCCGCCGCATTCTCTGCTCTGCGTGCGAGGACATCGGGCTTGCCTATCCGATGGCGATTCCGATCGTCAAATCCTGCGTGGACGCCGCCTTGCAGCTGGGGATGCCCGAAGCGCGCCTGCCGCTGGCGGACGCCGTGATCTTCCTTGCCACTGCGCCGAAGTCCAACTCCGGCTATCTCGCCATTGCCCGTGCCATGCAGGATGTGCAGGCGGGTAAAATCGGCGTGTTCCCGCGTGAGCTGCAAAACGTCCACGCCGACAGCGCCGGACAGGAGCGCGAGCAGGGCTATCTCTATCCGCACGACTACCCGAACCACTGGGTCAAGCAGCAGTATTTGCCCGATATCCTCAAGGGCACGCAGTATTATGAATACGGCGATAACAAGATCGAGCAGGCGGCAAAACACTATTGGGAGGAGATTAAGAAGTGAGGGCTTATGGACATTCGTTTAAATGACATTCTGACCATGAAAAAGCAGCACCCCTGCGGCAGCAACACATGGAAGGTGCTGCGCACGGGCGCGGATTTCCGCCTCAAATGCTTAGGCTGTGGGCATGAGGTCATGCTCCCCCGCTGCAAAGCCGAAAAAAATATCAAGGCAGTCCGCCGCGCGGAAGAATCGTTCGACGCGACGAGCTGATTTCCTGCAAAAAACACGGGCGGGAAATGGAATTTCCCAACTATTCCGACCCGAAAAATACCGATTTCACCGAAACAGGTCTGCATTCCCCCAAGGGATTGCGACCTGTTTTTTGCACGCTTGCCCTTATACTTTGTCCACGGGCTTAGGAGGAGGCGATGCATATCACCGTTTATCTTGACTTGGTCTTCGCGCTCAATTTCGCGGTGAATTACCTCTTGCTTCGGGCAACCGCACGTTTGGGCGCGGCGGCGATCCGCAACCGAAGGCTGCTCCTCGGCTCGCTTATGGGCGCGGTCTACGCCGTGCTTGTCTGGCTGCCGCACTTCGGCTGGCTGAAGCTGATCCCCTGCAAGCTCCTGTGCGCCGGGGGAATGCTGCTCGCCGCCTTCGGTCCGCACCGCTCCGCGCTGCGCTTGGCGGCAGTCTTCAGCGCGATCACACTGGTGCTGTGCGGCGCGGTCTACGGCGTCGCCCTGCTGCAAAACGGCACGGTGCGCTACCGCGAAAACTCCCTGTTCTACCCCGTCAGCTTCTTCACGCTGCTGCTGACCGCCGCTGCCGTCAGTCTCGCGTGCCGTCTGCTTCTGCCGCGCCTGACCCACGCGCCGGACAGCCTCGTGCCCGTCACCTTGAAAAAGAACGGACGCACCGTGCAGCTTACCGCCCTGCGGGACAGCGGCAACACCCTTTGCGACCCCATCAGCGGCGCGCAGGTGTTGACCGTCTATTGGCAGGCGGCAAGACGGCTCTTTCCCGCAGAGCTTTCCCTGAAGGCGGAGGATTTTGCCGCACCCGCTGCCCTCGCCCTGCGCCTGCAAGCCCAAGCACCTAGGCTGATCCCCTACCGCGCCGTCGGCATACGGTCAGGGCTACTGCTTGCTCTCCCCTGTGAGATCACGATCGGAAAGGAAACCAAACTCGGACTTGTCGCCTTCAGCCCGACTCCCGTGTCGGACGGAGGCGCCTACGATGCATTAACCGGAGGTGTCATTCATGCTTAAAACCCTTGCCCAGCTTCTGAACGCGCTGTTTCACCCACCGACCAAGATCCAATACATCGGCGGCAGTGATATCCTGCCCCCACCGCTGACCGCCGCGGAGGAGCAAGCCCTGCTCACCCGCGCCGCAGAGGGGGACGAACAAGCCAAGCAGCGTCTCATTGAACGAAATCTGCGTCTGGTCGTCTATATCGCGCGGCGCTTTGAAAACACGGGCGTCAATATTGAAGACCTGATCTCCATCGGCACCATCGGACTCATTAAGGCGATCAGCACCTTCCAGTCCGACCGAAAGATCAAGCTCGCGACCTATGCCTCCCGCTGCATTGAAAACGAAATTCTCATGCATATCCGAAAGATCTCCTCGCAAAAGACCGAGGTGTCGCTGGATGAACCCATCAACACCGATTGGGACGGCAATGAGCTGCTGCTGTCGGATATCCTCGGCACGGACGGCGACACGGTCATGCGCCCGATGGAGGAGGATGTGGAGCTTCAGCTTCTGCGGGAGGCCCTCGCCCGCCTGCCCGAACGCGACCGCTATATCGTCTGCCTGCGTTTTGGACTCTGCGGCGCGCCGGAAAAGACGCAGAAGGAGGTCGCAGATCTCCTCGGCATCTCGCAGTCCTACATCTCCCGCTTAGAAAAGCGCATCATGCAGCGCCTCCGCTGCGACCTCCTGCGCCAAGTCTCATAGCCCCTCCCCCAATACTTTCTGTAGGGCAGGGACATGTCCCCGATGCGTGTAGGAATTACCAAGTGCGTACAAACTTGTTCATGCCTGCTGTCCGCCGCTTACGCGGTTGGCGCGTCAAGGATGCCGCGCCCTACAACCGTTGCTCGCACTCCTCCGTAGGGGGCGCCGTCCTCGGCGTCCCGCGTGCAGGAACGACCAACCACCCGCCAGTTTCCCTTCCATGTCATTGCGAGAGCGCTCCGCGCTCGTGGCAATCTCGTGCAGGAACTACCGACTGCATACAAACTTATTCATGCCTGCTGTCCGCCGCTTACGCGGTCGGCGCGTCAAGGATGCCGCGCCCTACAACCGTTGCTCGCACTCCTCCGAAAGGGACGCCGTCCTCGGCGTCCTGCGTGTAGAAACGACCAACCACCCGCCAGTTTCCCTTCCATGTCATTGCGAGGGCGCCTGCGCCCGTGGCAATCTCGTGCAGGAACTACTAACTGCGAGCAAACTTCCGCAGATCACCCAAAGCGGCAAACATCGCAGAAAAAGAATTTGCAAAGCCGCATTTCTTCTGTTATAATAATTTTGATTACGGAATTAGGCGGTAGAATATGGAACAAAAGGTATCAAAATCGGTCATTCGGCGGCTGCCGATCTATCTTTCTTATCTAAAAGCACTCCCCGATGACGCGCCGGAGAATATCTCCGCAACAACGCTGGCGACGGCGCTGTGCATGGGTGAGGTGCAGGTGCGCAAGGATCTCGCACTGGTCTCCGACGGCGGGCGTCCGAAGGTTGGCTACCGCAGAGAGAGCCTCGTGGCGGACATTGAGCAGTTTCTCGGCTACGATAACACCAACGACGCCGTCCTCATCGGCGCGGGCAAGATGGGCAGAGCGCTCTTGGGCTACAGCGGCTTTTCGGAATACGGTCTGAACATCGTCGCCGCCTTTGATGCCTGCGACGCCCTCCTCGGCACGGACGAGAGCGGCAAGCCCATCCTGCCCATGCGCGACTTGGGCAGACTCTGCGCCCACCGTAAAATTCTGATCGGCATCATCACCGTCCCCGCCGCACAGGCGCAGACCGTCTGCGACGAGCTGATCGCCAACGGCATCAAAGCAATCTGGAATTTCGCCCCGACCCACCTCGATGTCCCCGAGGGCATCTTAGTGCAGAATGAAAACATGGCAACCAGCCTCGCCGTCCTGTCCAAGCACCTCTCCGCCCAGATCAAAAACCGCTGACGAATCTGAAAAACGCGAAAAAACACTTGCATTTTCGCCGCAGTGCGGTTATAATAGTGCATACACAGATTTCACCACGCCGGTGTGATGGAATTGGTAGACGTAGTGGACTCAAAATCCACCGGTAGCGATACCGTGCCGGTTCGAGTCCGGCCACCGGCACCACATTCCCACCCTGACTTTGATAGAGTCGGGGTGGGATTTTTCTTCCTAACATTCGATATATTTCCTATATTTACGGAGTTTTCATAACAAATTAATAGAAAATGATTTTTTGTTCCACAAAAGCGTTTAGAGCAAGCTTTATTCGCTGAACGATTCCCTTTTAGCCCGTTCAACTAATAGTGGAGTCCGTTCAGCGAATACCCAGTAAGCGTTCAGCTAATAGTCAAAACCAAATAGTGCGTTCAACCAATAGCTGTGACATTTTCTTAATAGCTAAAATAGTACTGTATATTGGACAGTAGATATGATATAGTTGGTACAAAAGGAGGGAAATGTATGGATATTTTGTTTCACCACCATGAATTTGAATATGAGGTTCGTGATAAATTGGGAATTCCAAGCGATCCGATTACAGACGAAGATGTGCTTCGTGTAACAGAACTGGATTTATCAAATTTTGATTTCTTACAAGAAGATCGGGAAATACTTGCTTTGTTTAACAATCTTACATCCCTCGATATCAATATCGGATATACCCCTTCGGAGTATTGGCATAATTTTCCTAAGCTGAAGCACTTCTATTTGTGCTATTGGGGAGACAGTGTTGATTTTGTGTCTTTCCAGAAAATGACCGACCTTGAAATACTGTGGGTCTCCGGTGGAGATTATTCCAGCATTGACTATCTGAATTTAGAAGCATTGGCCGATTTAAAGCATCTTCATTACCTGGAACTGCACGAATTCGGAAAGGTTGATTTGCTTCCGTTGAACAGGATGCCACAGTTAAGAGGCTTTGCATTAAGGTATGCCAATAAGGTTAAGAATATCGGGGTTATCGGTTCTATGTGTCAGTTGGAGGAACTGGTGCTGGATGGGTTGTATGTTGACAGCTTGGATTTTTTGGACTTGCTTCCAGATACTGTTCAGCTGGAAATGTGCGGAAACCATGTGTATGGCGGTGTGGATGCAACGAAATGGAAGCGGTTTTCCAAACATGACATTTGCGAGATTTCGGTCGGCGATCATCCATTTGATCCATTTGATCCCTTTGGGTATATTGACTTATCTGTATTAGATGGTAATGACTAAATTTGCGTGCAGTTCTTCGGATAATTGAATGCACCCCGGGGTGCATTTTATTGATTCTATCAAAGTTGCACATTATTCCCAGAAAAAAGCACGCTTCGGCGTGCTTTTTTCAACGAAATAAATCCCTTTTGGGATTTGTGAAATTTGCTTTGCAAGTGAAATATGGCTAACGCCATGTGAAATGACTGCGGGCGTGAGGGATTTATTTCATTTCACTTTCTGCGTAAGCAGAAAATTTCACAATGACCGAAGGTCATTATTTCACATCCGAAGGATATTTCACTTCACAAGCCGTCTTTTCCGATGTATCATCAAATCGGAAAAGGCGGTTTTTTGTATCCGAAGCGGAGGTTCGCAGGCGGAAGTGGGAGCCGCTGCTTTCGAGCAGTCCCTCTTTTCTTAGTTTCCCAATCTCTGCCGACATGGCGCTGCGCTCTACGCCGAGATAGTCCGCCAGCGCCTGCCGGTCATAGGGAATCACAAATTCCGAATTTCCCTGCTCCTTTGCCTGATCCAGCAGAAATTCCATCAGCTTTTCCCGGGTGGTTTTTTGGGACATATAGCGGATCTTTTGCGTCAGTGTCAGGTTCTTCTGGGCGATGACCTGCAGGAGATTGCTTATCAGACGGCTGTGAAAGGGGCACGCATGGGTACAGCCCGTCAACACCCGTCTGCAATCCAGCAACAGCACGGTGCTGTTTTGCAAGGCGATGGCGCTCACCGGCAAGGCTTCCAGTCCTGCACAGGCAAAGGTTTCCCCAAACAGCCCGCCGGGGGAAAGCACTATCAGTACACTTCGGTTGCCATAGTAATCATCCCGCACAACCTGAATGGCGCCGGACAACACCACCCCCATATACCGTGCAGAATCCCCCTCCAGAAACACCGGGTCGCCTTTGGCGATTCCGGTGATTTTTCCGTTCAGACAGCCCAGCATCTCCCCCATTTCCTTCTGAGAGATCCCCGCAAACAGCGGGCATTTTGAAAAAATCTCATAGTACGCTTCCATAGTACCTCCTTTGTTGGATTTCCAACATACGTTTTCTTTTCAATATAGTAAACTATCGGCGGAAAGTCAAGCAAGGAGGTTTGTAACTATGGTGATGGAAGGCTGTCAAGGCAAGCCCCGGACACCCACGATCCGAGAAATTGTTTGCCCGCAATGCGGCAATCTGATTGAGCTTTTTTCCATTGATACAAAAGTTGCCTGCGAAACCTGCGGCTTTATCGCCTATAACGACACACTGAGCTGTGTGCAGTGGTGTCAGTATGCCCGAAAATGCGTCGGTGATGAAATGTACGAGCACATGATGGAAATCGCGGCAATGCAAAAAGAAATGACCAAGCCGGAAGTACGGCGAAACAAGGAGGAAATTAAATGATCCGAAGAATTATCAACATTGACAAAGAACGGTGCAACGGCTGCGGCGCCTGTGCGGCTGCCTGCCACGAAGGCGCGATTGCTATGGTTGCCGGAAAGGCAAAGCTGATGCGGGAGGACTACTGTGACGGTCTGGGCGACTGTCTCCCCGCCTGTCCCACAGGTGCCATTTCCTTCGTAGAGCGGGAAGCTGCCGCCTATGATGAAGCTGCCGTGCTGGCGGCAAAAGCAAAGAAAGAGGAGGAGAAGCTCCCCTGCGGCTGTCCCGGTGCTGCGGTCAAAACCATCCGGCGGCAAGAGGCAACGGCAGAGGTGATGCCCCAGCAATCCCGGCTTTTCCATTGGCCGGTGCAGATCAAGCTGGTCCCGGTAAACGCTCCCTGGCTTAACGGGGCGAAGCTGCTGATCGCCGCGGACTGCACCGCCTACGCCTATGGGAATTTCCATCAGGATTTTATCAAGGACCGCGTAACGCTGGTGGGCTGCCCAAAGCTGGATTCCGTGGACTATTCGGAGAAGCTCACCGATATTCTCCGGGACAACGATATTCGCAGCGTCACCGTGGTGCGGATGGAGGTGCCCTGCTGCGGCGGTCTGGAAAACGCGGTGAAGAAAGCGCTGGCAAGCAGCGGCAAAATGATCCCATGGAATGTGGTCACCATCGCCACCGATGGTCGAATTCTGGACAGAGTCTAAGAAATATGGAGAACCAATATAAAGATCAACGTGCCTGCTTTCGGTGTATTTGAGGATACCCATTTCACGACGGAACAGCAGGGCTTTCGAGATACCGTCATTGGATGCGATCTGGCAGAGAAGCGCCCGTATCGCTGCGTTGGGAAAATGTCTGATCGGCAAAGCAAGAAAAACAAAATCCCTATTGACTACCGAACGATAGGTAGCTATAATAGAGATATGTGAGTAATTGTATGAGACGCTTTTCGCGATTCTTTCCTCTGAATCGCGAAAACACGCAACGCCAAATGGCGCTGCGCCACCGATGAAAAAGTTTCTTTTTCATCGGTGGTTCGTATTACAGAGCAATACGGCCATGTCTGCTGTGCGCCGCGAAAAGAATCTACGGAGGTAGCTATGGACAGCTTTGCGGATGAAAGAGATCTGAAAATACTGGAGAATGACAGATGCACATTTTTTGTGCTTCGCCATTTGATTGGCGGAACGTGTAAGCTGCTTTTAACCGACCACGAAAGGCTGATCATTTGCTTCACGGATCATCCGTTTCCGGTGTGGATATGGACGCCGGACGATGCATCCGAAGCGGAAATGGAGAAGGCTTATCAGATCGTATCAGAATACTCTTTGCTGAACGGTGCATATCGCTTTAACCTCAAGCATGCTCCGGCGAAGTATTTTATGGAACGGGCTGCCGAGGATGGGAAAACGCTTTCCGTCTCCATGAATATGTTCGCGTATGATTGCCGGAATCCGGTCAAGCCGGACAAGATGGCGGATGGTTCCATTCACCGGTGCGGCAGCGAGGATTTGGATGAATTGGTAGATTTGATTGATTCGTTCCAAAAAGAAATAGGGATCGATCAAAAGGATCGTGACGGCTATCGTAGGGATGCGGAGGCATTTATCCATACAGGAAATACGTTCTTTTGGAAGAACGAACAGGGCGATTATGTCGCAAGCTGCAAATATGCGACGGATGGGAATATGGCATCCATCAATCTTGTGTTTACCCGACCCGAGTTTCGCCGGAAGCATTATGCTCAAAATCTGGTTTATCAGGTTACAAAGCTGGCAATTGATGCGGGCTATGTTCCCATGCTTTATACAGATGCAGATTATACCGCGTCGAATACCTGTTATGAGAAGATCGGATATGTTCTCAAAGGCAAACTGTGTACAATCGGAGGTATATGACCATGAGAGACATGATTGCATATTGCGGATTGGATTGTGAAAAATGTGACGCGTACCTTGCAACAATCAATGATGACCAAGCTTTGCGGGAGAAAACCGCAAAACTATGGACGGAACTAAATAATGCCCCCATTTTGCCCGAGCATATCAACTGTCATGGTTGTCGTGTCAGCGGCATGAAAACGGTATACTGCGAGAGTCTTTGTGCCATTCGTCAGTGTGCAATGAAAAAAGGTGTGACGACATGCGGCGATTGTCCGAATTTTGAAAAATGTCAAACGGTTGGAATGATTATCGCAAATAATCCCGCTGCATTAGAAAATTTAAAGAGGTAGACAAATTCAAATAGACCAAGCTCTCTGCGCGAGGGAGGATTCTTGTTTGGAGGGTAAGAAGATAAATGATTTTGTTTATTCTGCAAATATGTTTATTGCTATGGTTTTTCGGATGTATTGTGTCGTATAAAACAGAGAAATGGACATTGGTGGACGGTGTCGGACTAAAGAGCGCCGAATTTGGTATGTTCGTTTTTTATACGATGGGGATCCTTTTCTATTACCTTTATCGTCCGATTGGGAAATGGTTCCTTTTGGCAGTATTGACATTTTGGATGATTGTTCAATTCTTTTGCCATTGGTATTTCACAATTTGGGGTGCATCCGAGAAAAAGCTGAAAGGATATAATGAGTGCTTCAGGCACACGGTGAGAATTGTACCCGCAAGCGACACGAGGCTGATCCCGGATTTTTATCACATGGTACTGCATCTATTGCTTGTACTTAATATCGGTTTTCTTATCGCTTCGTTCTGATACGTATAGTGACTTCCCAACTTTTACAATACTATGCTTAGCTCCTCTTTCACTGATTGATATTACCCGACTTAGGATGGAAAGAACCTCAAAACTCAGGATTTTCTGAGCTTTGAGGTTCTTTCCATGATAATTCATCTTAGCGATTTCCTCGATCGAGGAAATACTTCGTTCGTCGTATACCAATATACCAAAAGACGATACCACAGAGCGCAACGAGAAGCACTCGCGTCGGTTCCCACAAACGGGGTCGGAATTCCGAGATCGCCGAATAGATATTCAATGTGTGGGAAAGAGAGCCGGTCGCGTCAACATCGTAGAGCGGGAGCTGCACCGGCTTTTTGCGCGGTCGGAGAGATTCACGCGGGAAAGACACCGCGCAACCTCCACGTCATTGTGAATTTCTTGCGTCTGTGGCAATCTCGTATGGGCACTTTCAAACAATAGGCCGGATGCTCAATTTTTTATTCGTTACACATTGCAGCTACCGTAATTGTTTCTCAATGAAAACCGTGCCGAAGTCCGTAGCGTCTGTCTCCGGGAGCAGGCGGAGATAGTTGCGGTGGAAAAAGCAGCGCGACGGCATATCTGTGGTGATGACAAAGGTTCCGTCGTCAGAGGTTACCTCGATGCGGTCAAAGGTCTTTTCGGAATAGGGCTGCTTTTGGTAATCGTGATAGGGCAACTCGGGGAACATATACTCGGTATTGTCCCGTTTTTTTGTCATGACCGTTCCGTCCGTCAGATATACCGTGCAGGAGCGCTGCGTCTCCGTAAAGCCGAAATGGAACAGCGGATCAAGCGTCTTTCCCTCGGGGTTGTCGATCTTTGTGGAGATGGCAGCCCGTCCGTCCTGCCGGAGATCATAGCGCCGCTCGATCCGCACCCCATTGATCTCTGCCGTTGCGGTGAACAGGCGCTTATTGACAAAGGTAAATGACAGCACCTTATTCTCATTGGGGACAATGGCGCCCTCCAAATAGGGGTAGGTAAAGCAAGGCCAAAGCTCAAACAAACCCGCGCCACAGTAAAGACAGCCGCTGTTTTCCTGCATGGTGAAGGGGGCAAAGGCACGGCTCTTCGGGCGTTTGGGAGGCTGCACCTGCACATCGTAGCGATAGATGCACTGATGGTCGGGATCCTCCAGCAGGATATGGTCGCAGTCCGAAGGGGCGGTAAAGGTCTGCATTTTCCCCAAGGGGCAGTTTTTTTCCAGCTTCTTCTCCGTGCCGTCCCTCCCGACAAAGGTCAGCTTCGCCGTTGCCGCCTTTTCACAATAAGCACAATAGCGCAGCACATGGCGGTCGCGCAGCTCCTGTCTGGCATAGAACACATTCTCAATGAAGGAGCCGACCACAAGCGCGGTGGCGCGTTCCACCGTGAAGACATAGTCATAGCCGTTGGCTTTGGCGTGCATCTCTAAACAGCCCTGCGCGTCTACCGGAGTGGGTGTCAGCAGATCCTTTTTCCCCACATGGCTGAGGAGGGACGGCATGATATCCGTCTCCAAAATATCATCCGTGCAGACATGGCGGATGAGGGCGGGCATGTAGTTATACAGCACCAGCTCTCCGTGGATGGTAGGCTCCGCATCCAGCAGCAGCGCGCCGGTCTTGCGGTTGAGCAGCAAGGACGCCAAATTGGTCTTGCCGATCTCCGTCAGCAGGACGCGGTAGCCAAGCTCCACCGCCTTTTCCAGCAGGAGATTGAACATCTCCGCAATGGAGAACACGGCGGCGCGGTATTTTTTATCCACAAGGATGATGCCCACCAACAGCTCGCCCGGCGCGCAGACGCGCTGACCGCCCACGGTATAGCAGGCAAGATAGTTGGCAACCTTGTCCCCGTCCTTGCCCACGATGCCGAAGATCATTCCCTTTTTTTGCTGATTCTCCGTGAAGCGCGCCCCGGTCATCTCCGGTTCATACTTTCCCATATAGAATTGGTTGCGGGTAAAAAGCGCCGCGACGGCCTCCGCGTCCGCGTCGGTGTAATAGGAATAGACGATCTTGCCCATGATTACTTCTTCGACTTTCTGTTCATATTCAAAATCGCAAGCAAATAGAACACAATGCCCGTGCCCACAAGGATCAAAATGCTGACCCAAGGCTCTGCGGCAGTCTCGCCGAATACCAGCTTTACGCCCAGTGTTTCGTCAAACTCCTGATGCGCTGCGGCGGGCAGGGAGGAAAAACCGGCTGCGGCGACCTCGTCCATCATGATCTGACGGAACAGCGCCGCCGAATGGGCGCAGGGGAACACACGGATCACCGACTGCACGCCGGCCGGCAGATTGCCGATGGGTATATAGGCACCCACAAGGAAGCCGATCAGAGTGCCGAGGATGATGCTGATGGTGGTATAGGCATTGGTGGTGCGGACAAACGAAATAATAAAGCACACCAGTGCGCTGGAGGCAAAGGAGGACAGCAGCACCACACCCAACAGCTTCAGAATTTGCATGGCGCCGAGAATGCTTCCGCCGTTGACGCAGATGTAGATCTCGCCTATGACCAGCACCACCACGGACATGATAACACTGATGATGAAGCCCGTCAGCAGATAGCCGCCGACGATGCTCCCGCGGCTGATGGGGGAGGTATAAAAGTCTTTATAAAGCTTCTGCTCCTTATCGATAACCATCTGCGCGTAAGCGCCCATGCTGGTGGTGATGGAGGCCGACGCCAGCATACCGGCAACGACCCAGTGATTCATGATATTCTTGGCATCGCTCAGCCATTCCAAGCCCTCGATGATGGAGTCGCCCACAAAGAAAATAAACAGGCAGAAGATAATGAGAACACCCAGCAGCGAGAAGAACACGCCGCCCTTGTCGCGGAAGAAAAGCTTTAAGCCGCGCATTGTCATACTTTTCATTCTCGAATCTCCTTTCCCGTGATATTCAGGAAAACCTCGTCCATCGTGCCGTGGAACACCTCAAAGCTCTCCATCCAGCCGCTGATCGCCTCTAAGATGGGCAGCGCGTCCACGGTATTCTCCAGACGGATGTCCAGCCGCTCCGCGATGGGCTTCCACTCCAAATGCTGTTTTTCCAAGTACTTTTTCAGCGCTTTTTCATCCTTGGGCTTTACCAAAAGATGCTCATGGGAATACTGCTGCTTCAGTTCATAAGGCGTGCCGCGTGCGGCGATGCTGCCGTCGTCAATGACAAGCACATAGTCCGAGTCCGCAGCCTCCTCCATATAATGCGTGGTCAGGAAAATGGTCATATTGTGCTTTCTTTGGAGCTGGCGGATCGTCTCCCAAACATGCTTTCTGGTCTGCGGATCCAAGCCCGTCGTCGGTTCATCCAAAAACAGGATCTTCGGGGTATTCAGCAGCGCCCTTGCAATGTCCGCGCGTCTGCGCTGACCGCCGGAGAGCTTGCCGTAGGGACGGTCGATGAAATCCGCCAGATCCGTCGCTTCACTGACCCACTTCACCGCGTCCTTGCGCGCCTTCACGGTCTTATGATAGAACCGCGCCCGAAGCATGAGATTCTCCCGCACGGTCAATGTCTTATCGAGCAGGCTGTCCTGAAACACGGCGCCGATGCTTTCTTTAATTTGCTTGGGCTGCGTTCTCAGGTCAAAGCCCGCGATGCTGACCTCGCCCTCGTCGAAGGCATTCAGCGTGCAGAGCGTGTCAATCGTGGTGGACTTGCCCGCGCCGTTCGGCCCCAAAAAGGAAAACAGAGCGCCCTCCTCCACATAAAAGCTGATGCCCTTGACCGCCTGCACCTTGCCATAGTTCTTTTTCAGATTTTGAACTTCAATGATTTTCATCTCACACATCCTTTATGTGATTACTTATCGCCAAAACGCATGGTTTTTGGCTTTCCTGTTTTCGCGCAGCGCTGCGTCAGGGCGACCAGCGTCTCAAGATCCACCGCATTGCGGGAGCCTTTGCCGCGCAATGCATCCTCAAGCGTCTGCTTGGGGCGGAAAAACTGCATCGGTGCCTGCACCTTCAAATGAAACGGCTCCGACGGCTCCTGCACGATGCACTTCCCGTCCTGCATCAAAAGCTGACAGGTATAATCACGATCCGTCAGCTCGATCTCCAACACCAGCCGCTGCCCTGCGGTGTCTCCGGGAATGTAGGTCAGCGCCATGAGCTGCATCAGCGCCTTTGCCTCCCGCAGACGGAACTGCGCGTCTGTCTCCTCCTTGCCTCGGAGCAGCGCGTTGGTATTGGTAAACGCCAAATACCGCTCCAGCTCCAGCATGGGCGTTTCCAGCGCCTTGCGCGTTTCCTCCGAGATTGCGCCGTCTGCGTACTCCGCACCCGCCTTTTCCAGCGTTTTCAGATACGGCAACGTATAGGCTCTCATAAAATCATGCCGAAACAGCTCGCCCTCGGTGCAGATCACCTTTTCGCACCGGTCGCCGTAGTAATAGCCGAACTGCGTCTCAATGGCTTCGGTGTTATTTTTGCGATTATAAAAGCCGCAGGTCACAAGCAGCAGCGCTTGCTTTTGTGACAGGTCGTAGCGGCGAAAATGCTTGGTACAGCCCGGTTCGGTCTCCTCCAAGCCGGGATATTCGATGGGGAGTAAGCGTTCGAGCACCATTTTCACCGTGGAGGGCATACCGTAGAAGTAGTTTGGAAATGCCCACGCCACGATATCCGCGGCGAGATAGGACTCCATGAGCTGTGTCATGTCGTCCTGCTGGACACACCTTCCCGCTTCGTTTTTCCAGCAGTACAGGCAGCCCTTGCAGGGATGCAGGTTATGCTCCGCGCAGATGAATTCCTCCACTTCGAAGTTCCCGCGCTGCTGCATTCCCGTAATAAATTGCAGGGCAATGCGTCGAGCGCTGCTGTTTCTTCCTCTCGGGCTTCCGGAGATCAGCAAAAGCTTCTTCATACCGCAGCCTCCAAAAGCTCGGCGGCAGTTTCCTCCGCAGGATGGGCAACATAGTCCTCCATAACGCTTTTCGCCTGCACGGCAGCCTCCCGATAGCGCGGCTCGGTGAGCACTGCCTGCAAATTCCGCGCGATCAGGGCGGCAGAGACCTCATAGGGATAGACGATCTCGCCGCAGGGGAAGCAAGAAACCAAATTGCGCACATTGTGCCGCTGCTCAAAGGTAGCAGGCAGCGAGACGAAGGGGCAGCCTGCCAGCAGCACGGCATAGAGTGTTCCCTGCCCCGCTTGGATGACGGCGGCGTCGCATCGGCGCGCCACCTCCACCAGCGGGAATTTCTCGGCAAAATGGAAGCTGCTTGGATAGTCTGCCATTTCCGCCTCCGTCATGCTGCCGATGGTGGAAACAAACACCTGCGCGTCCGCTGCACGGGCAGCCTCCAATGCGGCAATGAGGTTCTCCTTTTTTCCGCCGGAGCCGACGGAGATCAGCACCTTTTTGCCGGGTTGGGAAAGCGTCTCCGCAATTTCTGGCGCAATGGGGATTTTTTCGCTGTTAAAGATGGGACCGATAAAGGCATGGCTGTCGTCACAGGGCAGCTCCGGGAACAGCTCCCGAGCATCGGACATCAGATTGATATCTCCCTCAAAGAGCTCCATGTCGTCCGTCAGCGGCGCGCAGCCGTGCAGGCGCAGGACTTCATTCCACGCCTGCGAGGTGGTGCAGCTTTTCACTGCCCGATCCCGCATGAGCTTGTCTGCGTAAAGCGAGCGCACCTGCGGATAGGGCATGGATTTCAGCTCCGCCTTCGTCAGATGCTCCAACGCGGCAACCCCCTGCGCGGTGTCCGCCTCCAAATACAGCTTGGAGACCGTAGCGGACAGGCACCATGCCAGCTTGACCTTGGCAATCCTTGCGGTAAGGGTCAGAGTCATGCGGTAGCCCGTGACAATCACATCGGGCTGATATTTCTCCACCAGCCGCAGCTCCGCGCATACCACGCGGTCGATCTCCTGCGGCGTGGCGTAGCGATTGCCGTACTTTTCCATATCCAGCATTTTGGCGATACGGTCTGGCGTGTACCAGTCCCGATCCTCCTCCAGCCGCTCGCGGAGAAAGGGGAGTCCCTCCAAAAGGCGGTCAAACCGCCCCTCTCCCAAAAACACCACGCGCCAGCCCCGTTTGTGAAGCTGACCGGCAATCTCGATCATGCGCTGTGTTTCGCTCCAATTAAACATTGCCGAACCGAAGAGCGCTGTCTTCGGTCGGCTGTTTTCTCTCTGTGTCATGGGTGTTGTCCCCTATGGAAATACCAGTTCAAATTTTGCGTTCACCACAACCGCGCCAGTCTCCGCGTTGGATAGCTGCACGCGGAACTGCGTCGGCTCGTCCTGCCGCTGCGCCGCACAGACCACCACGGCGTTGAGCCGGTCGTGAAGCCGCGCCGGGGATTGAAATTTGCAGGAAAAATGCCGAATTTCATACTCCGTAACCGGAAATGTCTCGGGATTCGCCAGCAAATATTGGTAGATTGCCGCTTCGCACCAGACCAAATACATCGGGTGATGAACGATATTGTACGAATCCGTATCCGTAGGCCCTACGGTCACGGAATACTGGCTGTCATGCATCGTACTTCTCCAAGACCACGGAAGCGTAAGCGCCGCCCAAGGACATACCGCTGATACACGCCGTGCGGATCTCCGCCGCCTTGTTTTCATAGGCATAGCGGTTCGCCACCTCAGCGCGAACAGCCGCCTGACCGTCGGGCAGACCCAAGCCGCACTGCTTTTCGAAGGCGTAGAGGGCAGCCAAAAGGCTGTAACCCGCGTCGGTACCGGAGGCAATGCCCAGCAGCGGAGAAACGGTGGAGACAAGCGTATCCTCGGCAATCTCCTTGCAGATGGTGTTGGTATCGGCGGCGTCACAGTCGGCAATGCCCATGGCGGTATGCAGATAGAGATCCGTCCGCGTCAGTCCCGCCTCCTGCATCGCCTGCCGCACGCTGTAGCGCAGCGCTTCGCCGCAGGGATCGACGCTTGCCAGCTTGGCGTTATCGGAGCTGATGCCCAGCCCCTTGACCTTGGCATAGATCTTCGCGTCTCTTACCTTGGCGGCGGATTCCTTCTCGAGAACCACCGCAACGGCGCCCGGAGAGAGCACCATACCGTCGGCGTCTGCCGCCATGGGGCGGAAATGCTCGCGGGAGAGCAGACCGACCTTGTCGTTGCCGATGATCAGAGGCTCGTTGCATTCGTCCGCGCTGACCACCACGATGGCGTCGGCGGCGTCATTTTTCAAAAGCGCATGGGCGTAGTTGAATGCCAGCAGGAAGGACACCACGCCGTTCGACAGCGTGGAGGTCGGGCCCTTGAGCATATTGGCAATACAGAAATTGCCGGGCGCGGCATTGATGACGCTGTTGGGGAAATCCGACAGACTGATGGCGGCAATGCCCTGCTGCACAATGGTCTTGTCGATGTTCACGATGGTGCCGAGGGGACCCGTGCCGGTGGCATAAATGACGCCGATCCGCTCCGTATTCTCGCGGGTGACGCGCAGCTTGGAGCTGTCCAATGCCTGCTTGCCCGCCGCCATGGTCAGCTTGGTGACCTCGTCGATGCGGCGGAGGAATTTACTGGGGATGAATTTTTTCCACTCAATCGCGGGCATCTGACCTGCTTGACGGCACTTGCACTCGTCGGAGGTAAAGTCACCGATGCAGCGCCGGCGCTCGTCAAAGGTCTGCCAAAGCTGCTCAAGCTGGATACCGCCGACGCCGCAGCAGCCCATGCCCGTGATCACGATATCGGTTTTCTCCGGTTCGGGCGCGTTGCGCTGCACGGTGGGCTTGCCCAAAGCCAAGCAGCAGTTGTTGCCGCCAAAGGCGAAGGAATTGGAGAGAACAACATCACTCTTGAGCGGCTGCGCCTTGTTCGGCACCAAATTGAAGGGTGCCGGATCAAAGTTTTCAATGAAATTGACCGTAGGCGGCACCATGCCGTTGTTCAGCGCCATAACGGAGGCGACGCATTCCTCGCCGCCTGCCGCGCCGAGGCAGTGCCCGATGGCGCCCTTGATGCTGCTGAGCGCCACCTCCGGCACGCGCTCCTGAAACACGGTCTTAAACGCCAGCCGCTCAGCAGTATCGTTGGCGGAGGTGCCCGTGCCGTGTCCGTTGACATAGGCGATATCCTCCACGGTAAGCCCGCCGGAGGCAATGGCTGCCTTCATGGCGCGGGAGGGACCGCCGCCGCCCAAATCGGGAGCGGTGGGATGGTAGGCATCGGCACTCAAGCCGTAGCCCAAGACCTCGGCGTAGACGGTCGCGCCGCGGGAAACGGCGTGGTCATAGTCCTCCAAAAGGACAAACGCGCCGCCCTCGCCCAAATTAATGCCGTGGCTGCCGCTGTAGGGCTGGCAGCGCTCCGGATCCAGCGCCTTCAAAGCGTTGAAGCCCGCGAAGGAGAAGGAGGAAAGGGGATCGACGCCGCCTGCCAGCACCACATCCTGCTTGCCGTTGCGGATCATATCGCAGCCGTAGCCCACGATATTGCCGCTGGCGGCGCAAGCGGTGGAGATGACGGTTTTGACGCCGCGGAAGCCGTACTTTTTGGCAACGACATCCACGATGGTATGCAGCGGGTACATCACCAGCAGATCGGATTCTGCCTCGTCAATACTCTTTTCCAGCCATTGGCGGTGGAATTTCTGACCGCTGAGCATGCCGCCCAACGAGGTGCCGATGGCAACGCCGCAGCGATAGGGTTCCTCCTTGTGCAGGTCAAAGCCCGCGTGCTCCAAGCACTCACTTGCCGCCAGCAGGGCAAACTGTGCGCAGCGGTCGTAGGGCAGACCGTTCTCCGCAAAGAAGCTGTCCTGCCCCAGCTCCGCATGCACCTCGCCCACGGTGCCTGCAATGTCGCCGCCCTTGGAGGTAAAAATCTTTTTGGAAAGACCGACCTCGCCGTCGAAGAGGCGTTTTTCCACCACAGCCTTTCCCTTGCCCAGCGCATTGATTACGCCGTAACCGGTAATAACGACCCGTTTGCTCATCGGCAGCTCCTCAATCCATTTGGGAATCCCAGCTATGCGGTCTGACAAAGGGAGAGGACAGGGTCTTGAGCTCATGTCCCTCCGCCGTCAGCTCAATGCCGGAGACGGCGACCTCCGCTTTGAGCAGCGCCGTGCCGAGTACGCCGCCCACGGCGGGGTTATTCTTGCAGCGCAGCACCTTGCCCACTTCCTCGCCGAAGAGGGTGATGGGCGTGCCGTCCGCCAGCGCACTGACCTCAGCGCAGCTAAAGCCGACACTCAGCCGCTCCTTCGGCTCTGCGAACAGCTCCATCAGGCGGTCGTGTCCGACGTATTCTTCCTTTTCAAACTGCACGAACCATTGCTGATTCAGCTCAAACACATTGCCGTCGGCAGCGGCGCCCTCGGTCAGCACGGGCTGGGAGATTTCCAGCATGCAGGTTTCGAGCGCCTCGGTGCCGCAGAAGTCGAGGCACAGCTCCTCGGCATACCGTTCGCGGCAATCCTTGACCAGCTTCACGAGCGCCTCGTCGGAGGCGATAAAGCAATAGCCGTACTCGCCGGAACGCCCGATGCGGAGCATCATCAGCTTCTCGCCCGCGTAGTCAAGGGTGGTCATATCACGCAGCGGCAGCGTCTCGACAGGGAAGGAGAACAGCTCCTTGACGATCTTCCACGACAGCTCTCCTTCGAGGAAGAGCATGGACAGCTCGCCGCTGACATCTTTGACGGTCACGCCGTCCTGCGGCTGCGCGCCGATCCACGCGGTGACAGCCTCCGCGTTCTCGGGCGGTACAAGGACAAAGAACTCGTCCTCATTGTTCATGATGTAAGCAATGCCCAAAACGGCGGCGTCCTCGTTGAGGAACAGGCACTCGCAGACCTTGCCGGAGTTCAGGAAACAAATATCCTTGGTGACAAGTCTGTCGAGGAAGGAGGCAGCATCGCCCGAGACCTTCAGCATGGCATAGCCTACGCCGTCGATGATGCCGACCTTGTTGCGCAGCACATCATATTCGTGTTCAACGGTGGTATAGCAGGTCGGCACCTCGCAGCCTGCCAAAAGCGCGGTTTTCACACCCGCAGGATACATAGATTTCAAAGGACTGACTTTCATCTCATTTGCTCCTTTTTTAGATTTTTTCACTGACAGACAGCGTACCCTCCACGGCAACCTGTCCATCCACAAGGGCTTCGACCTGAATCTGCATCAGGTTGGCAAACTGCGCTTTCTTTCTGACACGCAGCTCCATGGAGTCGCCGGGCCGCACGATGCGCTTAAACTTCATATTGCGAATATCCACCAAATAGCCTACCTTGTCGGCAATGGCGGCATAGTCAATGTCCAAGCTGTCCATATCGTCCCAGTTGGTATCCTCCGGAAAGGCGCCGGTGCAGTACATGACAGCAGTCAACTGCGCGAGGCTCTCCACGATCAACACGCCGGGAACAATCGGCTCGCCGGGAAAATGGCCGGTGAAATACGGCTCATTGATGGTCACATTCTTGATACCCACGGCACTCTTGCCGGGGTCCAGCTTCACCACGCGGTCGATCAGCAGGAACGGATACTTGTGGGGAAGCAAACGGTAAATATACTTGGCTTCAATGGGCTTCATACGCTTATCCTCAGCCGAAATCCAGGTCGTCGCCGTCTTCGTCCATGTTCTCCATTACATAATCGGCAATGGTGTTGACGGAGCTGAAGACCTCGGATTCACCGTCGGAAACGGTGACGGAGAATTCGTTGTAAATGCCCACTGCCAGCTCCAGCGCATCAATGGAGTCCAACTCCAAGCCTCTGCCGAACAGCGGCTGGTCATCGGTGATGAAGGCAGGCTCAATGTCCAGACATAGCTGCTCAACGATGATCTCCTTGATCTTCTCGCAGATTTCTCTACGCTTTTCGGCGTACTGCAAGACCTCTTCTTTGGTGGTAAATTTCATGGTTTCCATCCTTTCTCTCTGAATTACATGGTCAGGCCGCCATCGACAACGATGGTCTTGCCGGTAATGTACGAAGCCTTGGACGAGGCAAGGAAGGTCACCACGTTGGCAACCTCCTCCGGCTCACCGAAGCGACCCTGCGGAATAAAGTCAAGGTATTTCTCCTTCAGCAGTGTGCCGTTAACCTGCGTCATATGGGTGTTGATAAAGCCGGGCGCTACGACATTGGCGCGGATCCCGTGGCGGGCATATTCCTTTGCAATGGTCTTGGTAAAGGAGATGATCGCGCCCTTGGAGGCGGAATAGTTTGCCTGCCCCTCCTGCCCCACCACGCCGCTGGTAGAGGAGATGTTGATGATAGAACCGCCGCTCTTGGCAGCGCACATCAGGCGAACGGCACCTTGTGTGCAGTAAAAGCAGCCATAGAGGTTGGTTTTCACGACGGCGTCAAAGCTCTCCGGACTCATCATCATCAGGTAGCCGTCCTTGGTAATGCCGGAGTTATTGACCAAAATATCAAGCTTCTTGAAGTGCTTTTTGATCTTGGTAAACATGGCGTTGACCTCGTCCGCGTCAGAGACATCCGCCTTGACGATGGCAGCCGTGCCGCCGGCGGCGCGGATCACAGCCTGCGTTTCCTCCGCGCCCTCTTTATTGCGGTTATAATTGATGAGAACGATGGCGCCGTTGGCTGCCAAGTCAATGGCGACCGCACGCCCGATGCCGCCGGATGCGCCGGTGACCAGCGCGACCGTTCCTTCTGCGAATAAATTTCCCACGCTCTGTCCTCCTTTATCTTGCAAGCTGCACCAGCTGCATCCGCTGCCTCGGATTGGATGCCAAATAGGTGGTCAACTTTGGTTCCGTGTTGCGGAGCATCCCCGCCATGGTCTTGCCGATGCCGACCTCCACCGGCACCAAATCGGGAGTCTCCAGCAGCCGCAGCAGACCGTCGTACCAGTGGACGGTGTGGCAGCACTGCCGGATGATATCCTCGCGGATGTCGTCAACAGAGTCTGCATCGTCGCCCTTACAGTTGAGGATGATGCGGCAGGTCGGCTCATGCAGCTCGATGCTCTGAAGGAAGTCGGTAAAACGCACCTCCATGTCCTTCATCAGGGGCGTATGGAAGGCGTTGCTGACCTTGACCGGAACGGTGCGCAGCGCGCCGGCAAGCTTGGAGGCAGCCTCCGCCTGCGCCACCAGCTCCTCCGTACCGCCGACGACCACCTGCTTCTCGGTGTTGTGCAGCGCAACCGTGAGCTTCTGTCCCTCGGGATCGATCCGACGGCAGATTTCCGCGACCTGCTGCGGGAGCAAACCTAAGACGGTGCAGAGCGCGCCGCTCTGTTCGGTCTGCGACATCAGCTCCGCACGCTTTTGCACAATGCGGAAGGTGTCCTCCATGGTGGTCACGCCCGCAGCATAAAGCGCGGAAAACTGACCGAGGCTGTGCCCCATCACAATGTCCGGAACGACCCCCTGCTTTTTCAGAATTGTAAAATATGCCAAATTCATGGCGGTTACTGCCAACTGCGTGTTTTCCGTCAGCCGCAGCTCCGCGTCCGACGCGGTAAGACAAAGCTGCCGCACATCCCGTCCGGTCACTGCTTCGGCGGTGTCAAAAACCTCCGCCGCATTTTGCAGCTCGTCTCCCAGCTCCCGCAGCATGCCGGGCTTCTGCGTTCCCTGTCCGGGGAACAGATAGCAAATTTTCATACTCTCTCATCCTTTATTCCGTTTTGAACCACAAACATCGACATGACGGGAGCAAAGGTATCCTCCCAGTCCGCAATCCGCCGCAGATCCCGCTTCACTACAGCAACCTTGATGACAGCGGACACGTAGGGCGTCGAGGAAGTCTCATCCAACAGCTCCTGCTCAAATTCCAGCACAGCCATCTTCTGCACCAGCAGCCGCGTTTTGATGCGGATCGGGCGTTTCCCCTCCCATTGCCTGTGTTGTGTATACTCTGTTCTTACCACCAAAAACAGCAGTCCGTTCAGGCTGTCCTTCGACACCGGCGACCACTCCGACTGTCGGAAGCGCTCCAGCACATCGAACCGCGCCATTTCAAAGAACTCATAGCATTTTGAAAAATGCAGCCGCTGTCCTTGGATCAGGTCTGAAAATCGGGGCTGAATGTGCGTGAAGAAGTAATACCTTCGCGCCTTCTGCTCCTGAAACGCCTGTTTTCCCGATTCATTCATACAGTTCACCAAACTCCGCCGTCAAGGTCTGCGGTGCGCTCTCCCCCGTGGCGCAAACCGCCAAATAATACTCCTGCGTGATCCACTCGCCGAACAGCCGCAACCCTCCGGGGAGCGCGCAGCCGACGGTATCCAATCCGGTTTTGTTCTCCTTTGTCCAACCGTCGCCTATGGCTTTCAGCACAGCCTCTTTCCGCGACCACGCCGCGCAGCAGTTCTCCTCCGTGAGCTTTTCCAGATCCGCAGCGCTGAAATAGGGGGCAAAGAAGCGCTTGGGGATGCTGCGCCTTTGCTGCACATCCACGCCGATGTCGCCCTCGTCGCTCAGGGCACACGCCACATAGTCTCCGCTGTGGGAAAGGCTGAAGCAAAGGCTGTTATTCTCAAAAAACGGTTTCCCCTTCTCCGTGCGCCGCACCTCCCGCAGGAGCTTCGGATCATAGCCTTGCCGTATAAGCGCATGGCGCAGCAGCAGCCAGACATAGGCGAGCTGCTTTGCCTTCCGCTTGCTCAGCGCCTGACGCACGCGCGCCTGCCGCTCCGGCGGTAAATGCCTGAGATCCGGCAGTGGTGCCTGCGCAATGCAGCAGAGGAAGACCGCTCTCATTGCGCCTCAATTTGGGCAAGCGGCTGTCCCTTCTCCACATGGTCGCCCACTGCAACAAGGAGCTTTGTAACCACGCCTGCCGTGTCCGCGCGGAGCTCCAACTCCATCTTCATCGCCTCGCTGACGAAAAGAACATCGTCCTTTTTCACCTGCGCGCCCTCGTGGGTCAGCACCTTACAGATTGTGCCGGGCATCACGGCGCTGACCGTGTGGAGCTGCTGCTCTGCCCTCTCGATCTCGTCGAAATCCGGCAGCTCATCCACCTCGGTATCCGCTGCATTCTCCACTCTTTGGATGCTGGCATCGCTGTCAGAAACCTCGACAAAATATCGCTTGCCTTGCACCATAACTGCGTACATTTATGCTTCCCCCTCTCTATAGATTCCGGAAATTTTGATTTTCTCCACGTCCTTTTTCAGGCGGTATGCCAAGATCGCGGTAAGCAGCGCGACCACATCGCCGTCTGGGAAAACCTTCTCCAAATGTTTCGGAGGCTCAACTTGTGCAAATTCATAGGTATTCGGATCTTGGGGCTTCTGCCCTTCAAAGAATTCCTTGGCCTGCGTCGGAAACAGCAGGTAGGACAGCACCTCCTCCATGCTGCGCTCGGGATGCGCCGCCACAGCCTTTTCTATGGCAGGCTCCAACGTCTCGGCATAGCGGCGCGTCGGGAATTCCCGCGTCCCCGCGATGCACTCCATCAGCTCCCGATTCACCTCGCCCGGCGGCGTGCCGTATTCCCCGCTGAAATAAGACTTGATCTCGGAAATAACGGTGGCGTAGCGCTTCCCCGTCATGAGATTGACAATGGCCTGTGTGCCGACCATCTGGCTGATGGGCGTGACCAGCGGCGGATACCCCATGTCTTTGCGTACCGCGGGAATCTCCTGCACCAGCTCCTCCATACGGTCTGCCATGTCGTAGTTTTTGATCTGGGACAGCAGATTGGAATACATTCCGCCGGGAATCTGCGTCGTCAACACGGTGGGATTTGTCACGGTGACCTTGTACGGAATGGCGTTTTGCGCCTGATAGCGCTGCCGAACGGCTTGGAAGTGGGCATCCGCCTCCTTGACCCGCTCCATATCCAGTCCATGCTCCTGTCCCAAAGCCTCGATCATCCGTGCAACGACCTCGGTGGAGGGCTGGGAGGTTCCGCCGGAGAAAGCCGTCGTCGCCGTATCCAGCACATCCACCCCGGCGCGAATGGCGTTGTAGCAGGTCACCGCCGCCATGCCGGTAGTACAGTGGGTATGCAGGATCACGGGGCAATCTACGCTCTCCTTGAGCGCGGAGATCAGTGCATATGCCGCCTCCGGCTCCAAAAGCCCCGCCATGTCCTTGACGCAGATCGATTGCGCGCCTGCGGAAACATAGTCCTTCGCCAGTTGTATGTAATAGGGGATATTGTGAATGGGGCTACAGGTATAGCTCATGGCGCAGGAGGCAAAGCCGCCGGACAGCCGCGTCTCCTCCAATGCCACTTTGATATTGTTGATGTCGTTCAGGGCATCGAAGATTCGAATGATATCAATGCCGTTTTCCACGGAGCTACGGACAAACTGCCGCACCACATCATCCGGATAGTGCCGATAGCCCAGCAGGCTCTGACCGCGCAGCAGCATTTGCAGCTTGGTGTTGGGCATCTTCTCCCGCACCAGACGCAGCCGCTCCCACGGATCCTCCTTCAAAAACCGCAGGCAGGCGTCAAAGGTCGCCCCGCCCCAGCACTCGAAAGAGTAGTAGCCTGCCTGATCCATTGTCTCTAACACGGGGGCAAAATCCTCCCGCCGCATCCGGGTGGCCAGCAGCGATTGATTTGCGTCTCGAATGACGGTCTCGGTGATTCTTACCATAGTCTTCACCGCCCTTATAACGGCAGATTGCCGTGCTTTTTCGGAATATGGCGCATGGGAATCTTCTTCGACAGCGCGGCGATATCGTCCCGCAGTCGGCTGCGAAGCTCCTCCGGCTGTAACAGCTCGTCCACGAAGCCCTCATGCAGGGCAACCGCCGCGTTCATATAGGTTTGGCAGTAGCGGTCGGTTTCCTGCTTCAAAAATTCGGCACGCTCCGCCTTGTCCTCCATGGCAGCCAGTCTTTTCTTATAGATCACGGATACCGCCGCCTCCGCGCCCATAACGGCGATCTCCGCCGTGGGCAGAACATAGACCCGATCAGCGCCCAGATGCGCGCTGCCCATGGCAATGTACGCACCGCCGTAGGCCTTGCGCAGGATCACCGTCAGCTTGATGGTGGTAGCTTCCGTGTAAGCATACAGCAGCTTCGCGCCGTGGCGCAGTATGCCGTTGTGCTCCTCCTGAATGCCCGGCATATAGCCCGGCGTATCCACCAGCGTGAGAATGGGAATGTTGAATGCATCGCAGAAGCGGACAAACCGCGCCGCCTTGTCACTGGCATCACAGTTGATGACGCCGCCCTCCGACAGGGGCTGATTTGCCACAATGCCGACGGTGCGACCGTAGAGCCTGCCAAGCCCCACGACCATAGACTTCGCGTATTCCTCCTGAATTTCCAAAAAGCTGTCCTCGTCCAAAACGGCATCGATGACCTGCTTGATATCGTAGATTTTCCGCGTCTCCTGCGGAATTTCGACAGGTCTATCCGAGGACGGAGAGACGCTCTCTACGGAAGCGGGGGATTCGTCGCAGGAGGACGGCAACAGAGACAGCAGCCTGCGTACATTGGAGAAGCAGGTCTTTTCATTGCGATAACAGAAATGCGCCACGCCGGAGGTTGCGCTGTGCACCCGCGCGCCGCCCAGCTCCTCTTGCGAGAAAGTGCTGCCCGTGACGCTCTTGACCACGTCGGGACCGGTAATAAACATATTGCTGATGGGATCCACCATGAATACGAAATCGGACAGGGCGGGAGCGTAGGCAGCGGCACCTGCGCAGGGGCCAAGCACCACGGCGATCTGCGGCACGGAGCCGGATGCCAGAGAGGTCCAATGCAGCATATCCGCGCAGCCTGCCAAAGCGTTGATCGTCTCATCAATGCGCGCGCCGCCGGAATCGTAGATTCCCACAATGGGGCAACGGCTCTGCACGGCACGCTGCAGCGTCAACGCGATCTGCTCTCCGTGACGTCTGCCGATGGTGCCTGCCTTCACCGTAAAATCCTGAGAAAAAACGAACACTCGCCGCCCTCCGACAGTCCCATAGCCCGTGATAACGCCGTCATAGGGGACTCCAACCGGTTCGCCCTCCGTATGGCCGTAGTTGCAGACCTGCGAACCGGTCTCACGAAAGCTGCCGCGATCCAGCAGGAGCTTCACCCGTTCAATTGCGTGATATTTCTTTTTCTTATGCTGTAATTCGACGTTATACATATATCTCACCTTAAAAATTTATAAAATATTCCGCGCTCAAGATGTTGCAATCCCATTATTTCTGTTTATTCTATAATGTCTGTCGATTTTTGTCAATAAAAATAAAAAAATTCATTTACATTTTGTTCATAATATATTATACTGGGTGATATATTAAATTCAAGAACGGAGGGAAAAAGATGCGCGTTCCGAGTAATGCCGCGTGGCCGAAGCTTGTCAAAAAGCCTCGCGGGCGGAATATTGTTGTGCTGGCACCCCACATAGACGATGAGATCATCGGCTGCGGCGGCACACTCTGTAAGCACATTGACAGCGGCGACCGCGTCAGTGTCATCTACATGACAGACGGCAGCCGTGGGACAAAGGATTTCGCGGCAGATACAGCGCTTTGCCGTCAGCGAAGGGCGGAAGCTGCCGCTTCCAATCAGATTCTTGGGATTTCTTCCTCCTTTTTCCTTGATTTGGAGGACGGCAGCGAGAAGTCTTGGGACGAGGCTCCGCCGCGGCTGGCGGAGCTTTTGGGGCAGCTTTCTCCTCAGTTGATTTACCTCCCTCCTTATGATGATCTCCACGCCGACCACCGCAAGACCAACACCCTGCTGCGTCTGGCAGTGCCGGAGTACACCGGAAACCTGTGCGTCTATGAGGTTTGGACGCCGATTCAGCCCAATCTTCTGGTAAACATCACCCCGCAGATGGAGCGGAAGCTCTCTGCCATACGCGCCTGCGGCTCTCAGATTGCTGCCGTACCCTACGACCGGATGATTCTCGGTCTGAACACCTACCGCGCCGCCTTTCTCTTTGCCGCGCAGGCAGAATACGCCGAAGCTTTCCGTCTGCTCCCTGCGCAGGAGTATTGGCAGGAATTCTGAACCGAAGCCGTATCCCCCCACAGTGCTCCTCCCCATCCGTTACGCCCGTTCCTCATAAACAGGAAACTTTCCCTCCCTTTATGCAGTTCCGACGCATATATTGGATTGACGGATAATTCGCAGTCCATCAAAGGAGGGCAATATGCAAACCGATCAATATATCGTAAAATCATTGGAGCTTCACCTGTTTTTCGGACGGATCATGAAGGAGCATTCCCTGTTTCTTCGGGCGGGCTTTACACCGGTCAACGCCGCATTTTCACGCAGGGCGGAGTTTTTTCGAAGGGAATTCGAACAACTGCTGCGCCGGGCGCTCGCGCTGAGCAACGGCGTTGTCAGTCCGGCGGTGCTGTGCTCAGGAGAACTGGCAACGGAATTTACGCTGCTCGCGGAGAAGCAGACCGAGGCGTTCACCGGCATTCCGATCGACCGGGCGCTGACCGCCGAGGTGTTGCGCAGAAGCGAGCAGTGCCGAAAGGTCATCCCCCGCTCGTCACTGCGCTGCGCGGTGCGGCAGCTCAACCGGAGGGCGCTCGAGCTGCTGAACGGCTTGGTCTCTTTCAAAGAACAAATTTTGGAGAACGTCCTGTGCTGCAGGATGTTCACGGCAAACTACCCCCTGCTGATCGAGCACATTCTGCGGGAGGCAAAGCTGTACCGTGACTTTGTGGATACGCTCGAACGGGACGGCTGTCTGCGCGATCAGAACATGCGCGAGACGGAGCGTTTTTGGAATCAGATCATGATGGAGCACGCATTGTTCCTGCGCGGGCTTCTCGACCCCTGCGAGGCGGAGCTGATCCGCGCGGCGGACGGCTTTGCGAAAAGATACGCGGAGCTGCCCGAAAGCGGCCGAAGCAGGCAGCCGCAGACCTCATCCGCCTTGGAGGAGACGAAAAAATTCCGCGATTTCAAAGCGGCAGGCACGCAGGGCATTGAGCAATGCAAGATCCGTTCCGTGATCCTCCCGCTCGTCGCCGACCATGTCCTGCGCGAAGCCAACCACTATATCCGCCTTTTGGAAACCTGATACTGAATCTTGATGAAAAGATTTCATCAAGAATAGGGGCTGTTAAAAAATGATAGTTTTGTCATTGCGAGACCCCGAAGGGCTCGTGGCTGCGCAGCCGTTCGCGACGAAGGAGCGTTACGGATGCGGCGTACCCCTCGCGGGTGCAATCTCGCAGAACAATTCAATATATCATGATTTTTTCGGCGAATCCGAAACTTTTCTCATTAGATTGCCGCGTCGCTGCGCTCCTCGCAATGACACATCGGAGGCTTTTTTAGCAGCCCCAAGGTCCCCGCGACTCCTTCGGGGTTTCCCACTGAAAAAGATCGTTTTTTTGACCGTCTGACGGCTGCACCCGAGAGGATGCAGCCGTTTTGTCATATTGTCTCCGTTTTACACAGATTTTACAAAAGCTTAACCGGAACTGCGTCGTTTTTGCAGGGCTTCTACTCTATAATAAAGTTTGTAAAATTCCTGCAAAGGAGATAGAGAAATATATGACGACCTATATTCTGAAGCTCGTGTCTCTGCTGGGTGGGCTGGCGCTGTTCCTGTTTGGCATGGACGTGATGGGAAAATCCTTAGAGCGCACCGCAGGCGGTAAGCTTCAGACCGTTTTGGCAAAGATGAGCTCCAGCGTGCCCAAGGGTTTCCTTCTGGGGCTGGCAGTGACAGCAGTGATTCAGTCCTCCTCCGCCACCACCGTCATGGCGGTGGGCTTCGTCAACTCCGGCATTCTGACTTTGAAGCAGGCCGTGGGCGTGATCATGGGCAGCAATGTGGGCACCACGGTCACCGCGTGGATTCTGTCTCTCAGCGGCTTAGAGGGGGACAGCTTCTTTGTGCAGCTGTTCAAGCCCTCTACCTTGGCACCGCTGATGGGCTTTCTCGGCATTGTGCTGTACATGTTCACAAAATCGGAGAAAAAGAAGAACATCGGCTGCATTCTGCTGGGCTTTATGGCGCTGATGACCGGCATGGAGCTGATGAGCGGTTCCATGAAGTTCCTAAAAAACGAGGCATGGTTTGCCAACCTGATGGTATCCTTCTCCAACCCGTTCCTCGGCATATTCGTCGGCGCGGCTCTGACGGCGCTCATTCAGTCCTCCTCCGCCTCCGTGGGTATTTTGCAGAGTCTGTGCTCCACCGGCGCGGTCACCTTCGGCTGCGCCATCCCGATCATCTTGGGGCAAAACATCGGCACCTGCGTGACCGCCATGATGGGCTCCATCGGCGCGAATAAAAACGCCCGCCGCACCGCCATGGTGCATCTGTACTTCAATCTCTTGGGAACGCTGATCTTCGTGGTGCTGTTCTACGGCATCGGGCTGTTCTTCCCGTGGAAGTTCCTGAACGACCCCTGTAACGAGATGAACATTGCCGTGATCCATACGGCGTTCAATGTCGGCGCAACCGCTCTTCTCCTGCCGATGAACGGCTTGCTGGTAAAGCTGGCGACCCTGTCCGTCCCCGATGACAAGAAGGAGGAGAAGACGGAGCTGCTGGACGAGCGTCTGCTGGGCACCCCCGCCGTCGCCATCCAGCGCGCCCACGAGATCGCCGTCCGCATGGCGGAGGATTCGTTCGAGGCCATGTCCCTTGCCATTGCTCTGACCCGCGGCTTTGACAGCAAAACACTGGAGCAGGTTCTTGCGCTGGAGGACAATACCGACCGTTATGAGGATGCGCTGGGCACTTACCTTGTAAGGCTCTCCGGCATGAATCTGTCCGAATCCGACAACCGCATTCTCAATACCCTGCTCTACACCATTTCCGACATTGAGCGCATTGCCGACCACGCCGTTTCCGTAGGGCAGGCGGCGCTGGAAATGGAGGAAAAGAAAATTGCTTTCTCCGACCGCGCAAAAGCGGAGCTGGAGGTTTTGGAGCAAGCGGTTACGGATCTCCTCCGCCGCACCGTGGACACCTATAAAAGTCTCGATCTTGAGCTGGCCGCAACGATTGAGCCGCAGGAGCAGGTCGTAGACGCGCTGGTGCGGGAGGTCAAGTCCCGTCATATCCGCAGACTGCGCGACGGGCTTTGCAGCGTGGAATACGGCTTTGTGCTGGAAGACCTGCTGACCGCCTTCGAACGCTCGGCGGATCACTGCTCCAATGTGGCGGTGGAAATTCTTCAGGTCTCGGAGGGCAAGCTGGAAGCCCACGAGTATTTGAACTCCCTGAAAGCCGGCGAGCTGCGGGAAAGCGCAGTCTTCGCCGAGCGCTTCGCCCGCTATAAGGCGCAATACGCCTTCCCCGAGGAGCCGAAGGAGGATAAAACGCCCCAATAATATGTAACACTCAAAATCTACACATTGGCATCCGTAGGGGCGGCTATCAGCCGCCCGCGTGCAGGCACCTTTTTAGAATCTGTAGCGCGCGGCATCCCTGACGCGCCTTTGCAGAGCTTCGATGAATAGTGAATCGTGTCGGAGCGCTCCGCGCGGATTGAAAATCGGTCGGTGGGGACACGACTCTGTCCGCCCGTGCAGAAATCGGTACAACAGCGCTGCCCGTATGCGGAGACATGATAGAGGCATTTCTATTCCTGCCATAGCGCGTTGTTTACGACAAAATGCAGTGCCCTTCCTTACTTCTCGCAAGAAAGGGCACTGCATTCTATAACGGTCACAGCTCGCGCAGCGCGTCGAGGAGGACGGTTTTTTCGTTGGTCTTTTCGTCGCGGTATTTGACGATCCTTGCAGGCGCGCCTGCAACAACGGCGTTGGCAGGGACATTTTCCGTGACAATCGCGCCCGCCGCGACAACGGCGCGGTCGCCGACCTGCACGCCCTCCAAAATGACCGCGTTCGCGCCCACGAGGACATCGTCGCCCACGACCACGGGCGTTGCACTCGGCGGCTCAATGACGCCGGCTAAAACCGCGTTCGCGCCGATGTGGGAGCGCTTGCCGACGGTCGCTCTGCCGCCCAAAATCGCGCCCATGTCGATCATTGTGCCCTCGCCGACGCGCGCGCCGATGTTGAGAACCGCGCCCATCATGATCACGGCGTTGTCCCCGATCTCGACGCCCTCGCGCAAAATCGCGCCCGGCTCCACTCTTGCGTGCAGATTCTTGACATCCAGCATCGGAATGGCGGAATTGACCGCGTTGTTTTCAATATGCACTGCGGTAAGCTTGTCCGCCTGCGCTTCCAACTGCGGCGCAATGCGTTTCCAGTCGCCGTAAAGGAGCTTCAGCCCGTTTCCGCCGCAGAAGATCTCTGCGTCCGTAAATTCACAGGGTTCCTTTTCCTGCAAAACGACTCGTACCGGCGTCTTTTTCTCCGCCGTGCGGATCAATTCAATGATCTCATATGCTTCCATTGTCTCACCTCACCGATTTTTTCCGATGGATCATCTCGCGCCAATCCAAATCGCCGCGCTGTAAGCCGAGAATCATCATCTCCGCCGAGGCGAGGTTCGTCGCCACGGGAACATTGTGCGTGTCGCACAGGTGGATGGTCTGCACGATCTGCTGATCCTCCCACGGGTTCATGCCGTTCGGGTCGGTGAACATCAAAACGAGGTCAATCTCATTATAAGCGATGCGGGCATCGACCTGCTGATGACCGCCCTGATTGTGCGACAAAAACAGCGTCACCGGCAGCCCCGTCGCATCCGCGACGAGTCTTCCCGTCGTCGCCGTGGCGGAGAGATTGTGTTTGGAAAGGATGCTTTTATATGCCGTGCAGAATTGCACCATCAGTTCTTTCTTTTTATCGTGTGCCATGAGTGTAATGTTCATAAAATCACCTCATTACAGTTTCATCAGCGGCATTGCAATGCCGCGCAGGCGGCGCGAAATGCGCAGGCACGCCTCTGCGGCGCCGCCGTCGTCGGAGAGGATCAGCGCGTCTCCCTGCGCTGCGGCAAGCATCACCGCGTTATCCTCCGGGATCAAGCCCAACAGCGGAAGTCCTACGCCGTCCATAATGTCGTCCACTGTCAGTTCCATACGGGAGAACAGTTTCGGCGCAACGCGATTGACCACAAGCAGCATCTCCTCCTTGCCGTCGAGCGAGAGAAGATCCGCCGCGCAGCTCGCGTCGCGCATGGAGGCGGGATCCGGCGTAGAGACGACGATACAGCGGTCGGCGTAGCGCGTTGCCAGCCGGAAGCCCGACCCGATCCCCGCAGGCGCGTCGATCAGGCAGTAGTCAAACTCCTTGCGCGCCTGTTCGAGCATTCTGCCGAAGCCCTCCGCGTCGACCAGCGCGTCATTCTCGCGCACAGGCGCGGTGAAAAGGAACAGTCCCGGAAGCTGCGAATGCTCTGTGGCGTCCTGCAAGCTGTAATGCCCATGGATCACGTCCGTAAAAGCGATAATCGGCTGCTCCGTCATGCCGAGGGCGATGTCGAGATTACGCAAGCCGATGTCCGCGTCGATGCACAGCACACGCATGCCGTCGGCAGCCATACAGGTCGCCACGGCGGCGCACAGCGTTGTTTTCCCCGTGCCGCCTTTTCCGGAAATAACAGAAATGACCTCGCCCATTGCGTCCGCCGCTCCCTTCCCATTTCTCAAAATTATAGATGCTTAATGTAAGTATACCCTATCTTCCTTCCGATTTCAACAACGAATTCACAGATTTTGCCACCGTAATATGCATTTTCTTGTTCCGACCCGTGCGGCGCGGCGCAGCGCCAATTTTATCATACGGCTTGCATTTTTACGGGGATTATGGTATTCTGAAGTAAATCTACATAATAAAGTGAGAATCGTTATGGCTTTCTTCTCTACACTCACAGGAAAGGCGCTCATTACCTTTTTCATCTCCATGGTGCCGGTGATTGAGCTGCGCGGTGCAATTCCCTATGCAATGGCGCAGGGGATTGCGCCGTGGGCGGCGTGCTTCATCAGCATCATCGGCAATGTGCTGCCTGTCCCGTTTATCCTGCTGTTCATCCGCAAGGTCCTGCACTGGATGAAGCGCTACCCCAAGCTCGGACGCATTGCGGAAAAGTTAGAGCGCCGCGCCGCGAATAAGAGCGGACGGGTGCAAAAATCCGAGCTGGTCGGTTTATGCCTGCTCGTCGCCATTCCCCTCCCCGGAACCGGCGCATGGACAGGCGCGCTAGTCGCCGCGTTGATGGAGATGCGCTTGAAGCGCGCCCTGCCGACGATCCTTCTCGGCGTCGTGCTGGCGGGCATCGTCGTCACGCTCGTGATGACGCTGGGCATTGAGGCGCTCAGCTTCCTGCACGGTTAAAAATGTTTACCGACTATCTCGAAACGCCCCTCGGTCTGCTGCGCCTAACGGCAAGCGAAAGCGCGCTTTGCAAGGTCGATTTATCAGAAGAACGGGGAGCACGCACGCCGAACACCGTCACACGGGAGGCCGTCTTGCAGCTTTCGGAATATTTTTTGAAAAAACGGGAAGACTTTTCTGTACCGCTTGCGCCGCAGGGAACGCCCTTTCAAAAATGCGTCTGGGCGGCGCTGGCAGGCATTCCCTACGGCAAGGTTGTCACCTACGGGCAGTTGGCGGCAGCCGTCGGCAATGCCAAAGCCGTCCGCGCCGCCGCGAGCGCGGTTGGGAAAAACCCGTTTCCGATCCTGCTGTCCTGTCACCGCGTCGTCGCCGCGAACGGACTCGGCGGGTTTGCGTGGGGGCTCACGGCAAAACGGACGCTTTTGCAGTTGGAAGGCGTGGAAATTCCGAAAAAATCAGCGTTTTCGGAAAACTTTCTCTTTACTTTCCCGTGATTCTATGCTACTATATTTTGGCTGGCGTTTGCCAAGCAGTATATTCCGCGCGCTCAGTTTCGGGGGATCGCTCCGTGTCGGGGCATTCCGCCATCCCGCAACTTAGCCGCAGGAGAATTTTTTGAAAGGTGGAAATAACCATGATCCAGAAGGAAAAGAAGACCGCGATCATCGCGGAGTACGCAACCCACGAAGGCGACACCGGTTCCCCCGAGGTTCAGATCGCCATCCTCACCGCTCGCATCAACGAGCTGACCGAGCATCTGCGTGAGCACAAGCACGACAATCACTCCCGTCGCGGCCTGCTCATGATGGTCGGTAAGCGCCGCAGCCTGCTCGACTATCTTGCAAAGAAGGACATCAACCGCTATCGCGCCATCATTGCAAAGCTGGGCATCCGTAAGTAATAGCGCATCTATGGGCGGCCCG
>JAQXWB010000071.1 GCA_029225225.1 Bacillota bacterium
ATGTAGTCGGTAGTTCCTGCACCGGCGCGCCGGGGTCGTCGCGCCCTACGGCGAGAGTGCATTCTAACGTCGTAGGGCACGACGACTCGGCGTGCCGTCCGCGTAAGCGGCAGACGGTACCAATGAACAAATCCGTACGCACTTGGTAGTTTCTACTCGCGGCGGGGACATGTCCCCGGCTTACAAGAGATTGCCACGGCGCAAGCGCCTCGCAATGACAAGGAAAGGCACCCCTATTATGTCATTGCGAGGAGCGCAGCGACGTGGCAATCTATTTTTCTCCTATATGTATACAGCACCAAAATTCGCACGCACCTCTGTAGGGCGGGGACATGTCCCCGCCGTCCGCGTAAGCGGCAGACAGTACACAAAAACAGGTTTGTATGTAGTCGGTAGTTCCTGCACCGGCGCGCCGGGGTCGTCGCGCCCTACGGCGAGAGTGCATTCTAACGTCGTAGGGCATGACCACTGAGCGTGTCGAGATTGCCACGGCGCAAGCGCCTCGCAATGACAGAGTCCTAAGCAATCGCCATGAATGAAAAAGCCCCGAGGTGCGTTTGCACTTCGGGAGCTTTTTATTCTTGATCACACCAGCTCGATGATCGCCATCTCGGCTGCGTCGCCGCGGCGGGCGCCGATGCGGGTAACTCTCGTGTAGCCGCCGTTACGGTCAGCGTACTTCGGAGCCACTTCCTTGAACAGCTTGTGCGCGACATCTTCCTTCGTGATGTAGGAGAGCGCTCTGCGGTATGCGGCGAGGTCGCCCTTCTTGCCGAGGGTGATCATCTTCTCCGCGACCGGCTGCACTTCCTTTGCACGGCAGAAAGTCGTTTCGAGCTTGCCGTTCTCCAGCAGGTCAGTGGTGAGCTGACGGAGCATCGCTTTACGCTGATCGCTCGTTCTGCCGAGCTTACGGGTTCCAAACATTCGTATTTCCTCCTTCTTGAAAGGTAAAACGGGATTTCGTTATCAGTTATTGCCGGACTCTTCCGTGGCGAGGGACAGACCCATCATCGCCAGCTTGTTCTGCACTTCGTCCAGCGACTTCTTGCCCATGTTACGAACCTTCATCATTTCCTCCGGCGTTCTGGAGATCAGATCGCGGACGGTGTTGATGTTGGCGCGCTTGAGGCAGTTGAAGCTGCGGACGGAAAGATCAAGCTCCTCGATCGTCAGCTTGAGGGCAGGCGGATCGACATCCTGATTCTTCTCGCGCACGATGGACTGGCTCGCGACCGTCTCGGACAGGTCGGTGAACAGCGTCAGGTGCTCGGTCAGAATCTTTGCAGCGATGGAGACGGCATCCTTTGCCGTGGTGGACGCGTCGGTCCAGACCTCCAAGGTCAGCTTATCGAAGTCTGTCATGTTGCCGACACGGGTGTTCTCAACCGTGTAGTTGACCTTGTAAACCGGAGAATACAGGGAGTCTACGGGGATCACACCGATGGGGGTCTGCGGCGTCTTGTTGCGGTCGGCAGGGACATAGCCTCTGCCGCGGCTCATCGTGATCTCCATATTGAGCGAGGCATCCGGACCGAGAGAGCAGATGTGCAGATCCTTGTTGATGATCTCCACCTCGTCATCGGTCTTGATGTCGCCGGCAGTGACCTCGCACTCGCCGGTCGCGTCAATATAAACGGTCTTCACGCCGTCGCAGTTCATTTTAGAGATAATCCGCTTCACATTCAGAACGATCTCGGTGACGTCTTCCTTGACGCCGGGGATCGTCGAGAATTCGTGCTGCACGCCCGCGATCTTGATGGAGGTCGCAGCGGTGCCGGGCAGCGAAGAAAGCAGGATTCTTCTCAAGGAGTTACCCAAGGTCGTGCCGTAGCCCCTTTCCAGCGGCTCGACGATAAACACGCCATGGGAAGGATCTTCGGGAGAGTCAATACACTCGATTCGCGGCTTGTCAATTTCTACCATTTACTAATACCCTCCTTATTAATGTGCAAAGCAAACGCTCTGCCTTGTAAAACAGCTTACCAATAAACGAGGGTGAAGCGTTATTTGGAGTACAACTCGACGATGAGGTGTTCTGCAATCTCGAAGTCGATATCGTCTCTCGCCGGCAGTGCAAGAACCTTGCCCGTGAGGGTGTTCTTGTCGCGGTCAAGCCACTTCGGAGCGGCGACGAAAGCATCGTCTTCCTTCAGCTTCTTAAAACGATTGTTGGAGCAGCTCTTCTCGCTGACGGCGATGACGTCGCCGGTCTTGACGAGATAGGACGGGATATTGACGCGCTTGCCGTTGACGGTGTAGTGACCGTGGTTGACAAGCTGACGCGCCTCGCGGCGGGTCGCGGCAAAGCCGAGACGATAGACGACATTATCCAGTCTGCGCTCGATCAGGCTGAGCAGAACCTCGCCGGTGTTGCCTTCGGCGCGGGCAGCCTTCTCGTAGTACATACGGAACTGCTTCTCAAGGATACCGTAAACGAATTTGACCTTCTGCTTCTCAGTGAGCTGCATAGCATACTCGGACTTCTTTGCTCTTCTCTGACCGCCGGGGTTCTTATTGGAAGTCTTGGAATAACCCATAACGGCAGGAGAAACGCCGAGCGTACGGCAACGCTTGAGAACGGGCTGAGTATTTTTTGCCATTCTGACTTTTCCTCCTTAATGAATTAGACGCGGCGTCTCTTGGGGGGACGGCAGCCATTGTGGGGAATGGGGGTGACATCCTTAATAGAGACAACTTCCAGACCAGCCGACTGCAATGCACGGATGGCAGCCTCACGGCCTTGACCGGGACCCTTGACATAGACTTCGACGGTCTTCAGACCGCAGGAGTCGATGGCTGCCTTCGCAGCGGTCTCGGCGCACATCTGCGCAGCGTACGGGGTGGACTTACGGGAGCCGCGGAAGCCGAGGCCGCCGGAGGAAGCCCAAGAAAGGGCGTTGCCCTGCAGGTCGGTAACGGTGACCATGGTGTTGTTGAAAGAGGAACGGATATGAACGGCGCCCTTTTCAACATTCTTGCGCTCGCGACGGCGCTTGACGACTTTCTTTGCATTAGCCTTTGCCATTTACATATCCCTCCTTACTTCTTCTTATTGGCGATGGTCTTCTTCGGGCCCTTACGGGTACGAGCGTTGGTCTTGGTGCGCTGACCGCGGACGGGCAGACCACGGCGATGACGCATGCCGCGGTAGCAGCCGATCTCAGTCAGGCGCTTAATGTTCAGAGCGACTTCACGGCGGAGGTCGCCTTCGATGGTGTAGTTCTTGTCGATGACATCACGCAGTGCAGCTTCCTGATCTTCCGTAAGATCCTTCACGCGGGTGTCGGGGTTTACGCCAGCCATCTTGAGGATGTCGTTGGCGCTCTTTCTGCCGATGCCGAAGATATAAGTGAGTCCGATCTCAATTCTCTTCTCGCGGGGCAGGTCAATACCAGCAATACGTGCCATTTACTTCCAGCACCTCCTATTAGCCTTGTCTCTGCTTATGCTTGGGATTTTCGCAAATTACCATGACGCGACCCTTGCGCTTGATGATCTTGCACTTTTCGCACATGGGCTTCACGGACGGTCTAACCTTCATACTGTTTAACCTCCATATGAGAACAATGTCTCGTTTCTACTTGCTTCTCCATGTGATCCGGCCTTGGGTCAGATCGTACGGAGACATCTGAACAGTTACCTTGTCACCGGGCAAGATCTTGATATAGTTCATTCTGAGCTTGCCGGAAATGTGTGCCAGAATGGTATGCTCGCCGCCGATCTTGACTTTGAACATGGCATTCGGCAGTGCATCTGTCACGATGCCCTCAAGTTCGATTACGTCGTCTTTTGCCAAGTCTAAGAACCCTCCTTGGTTGAAACGTTGATTGTCTGACTGATCACAGCCAGTTCCCTTCGTAATTCGCTGTTGAGTATATGCTCGCCGGAACGGATTTTCGCGGTGAGCGACGAATCATGCCGAGGGAGCTTACGGACGTGCTTTTCCTTTTTACGTTTGGGCTTTTCCACCCGACGCTCCTTGCCGTTCGCGAGGGAAACGTACACACCGTCTGTGTCGATCACAAAGAACAGCATTCCCTTATCGCGTCCGGCGACGGATTGAACGAGGTCCGATTTTGATATTTCCATATCAAAGCCCCTCGGTGACGGTGAGAATTTCCGGCTCGCCGTCGGTGATGAGAACAGTATTTTCGTAGTGCGCCGAGAGCTTTCCGTCAGCGGTGACGGTTGTCCAGCCGTCCTTCAGCACGCGCACGGCTACGGTGCCTTGATTGATCATCGGCTCGATCGCAATCGTCATGCCGCGGACAAGTCTCGGGCCTCTGCGGGGCGTTACATAATTGGGAACCTCCGGCTCCTCGTGCAGATGCTCGCCGACGCCGTGCCCGATAAAATCTCGGACGACGGAGAAACCGTTTGACTCGGCATAGCTCTGTACGGCTCGGGAGATATCTACGATGCGATTGCCCTGCCGCGCGAATTTCACGCCCTCGAAAAAGCTCTGTCTCGTGACATCAATCAACCTTTGCGCTTCGGCGGAGATTTTTCCGCAGGCAAAGGTGGCGGCGCAGTCACCGTGGAAGCCTCCCCAATATGCGCCGACATCGACGGAAACGATGTCGCCCTCCTGCAACACTCTGCCGTCGGGGATTCCGTGAATGACGGTATTGTTCACGGAGATACACGCGCTGGCAGGATAGCCGGAGTAGTTGAGGAAGGAAGGCGTTGCGCCTTGTGACACGATAAAATCGTGGACAGCTTTGTCAATCTCCTTGGTTGTTACGCCGGGTCTTACCATATCCCCTGCCAAAGCACGGGCTGCCGCGGTAATTTTACAGGCGCGGCGCATCACGGAGATTTCACGTTCATTTTTTACCGGGATCATTCCGATCCCCCTAATGCCGCCATAATATCACGAGTTGCATCCTCGATGGGCTGGTTGCCCTCGACAAGCCGCAGCTTGCCGAGCTTTGCGTAAAAGCCCTTGAGTGCTTCGGTCTCGGCGTGGTAGACCTCCAAGCGATGACGCACCGTTTCGGGCGTATCATCCTTTCGGATCACCAATTCGGAACCGCACGCATTGCAGATGCCCTCCGTCTTGGGCGGGTTAGCGACGATGTGATAGCTCGCGCCGCAGGTGCCGCAAACGCGGCGTCCGGTCATGCGCGCCTCGATCACCTCGTCGGCGATTTCAATGGAGACGACACGGTCAATTTCGATGCCTTGCTCCAAAAGGGCTTCTGCCTGCGGGATCGTGCGGGGCATACCGTCTAAGATATAGCCGTCCGCACAATCCGGCTCGGCGAGCCGCTCCCGGACGATGCCGATGATGACATCGTCGGGAACAAGCATACCCTTGTCCATGAAACTCTTGGCTCTCAATCCGGTTTCCGTACCGTTCTTGATTGCTTCCCGAAGGATGTTCCCGGTCGAGATGGTGGGAATATGCAGCCGTTTGGAGATGATCTCCGCCTGCGTTCCCTTGCCTGCGCCGGGCGCTCCCAACAGAATCAGTCTCATGCTCCGCCTCCGTTATTTCTCAAGGAAGCCGGAGTAGTTGCGCATCATCATCTGTGCCTCGATCGCGGTGACGGTCTCGAGTGCAACGCTGACAACGATGATGACGGAAGTACCGCCGAAGGAGAACTGCGTGTTCTGCATCACGACGCCGAGGATGATCGGAATGACCGCAATGATGCCGAGGTAGATCGCGCCGAAGAGGGTGATCTTATTGATGACCTTGCGGATGAAATCCGAAGTCGGACGTCCCGGACGGAAGCCGGGGATGAAGCCGCCGTTCTTCTTGAGGTTGTTGGCAACCTCGACGGGATTGTACTGGATCGTCGCATAGAAGTAGCTGAAGCCGATGATGAGCAGCAGATAGAGCACTGCGTAGATCGCGCTCTTATTGTCGAAGATATTGCGGTAAGCCCAGTTGCTCGTCCAGCCGCCGAACGCGCAGATCGTTGCGGGGAAGCTTGCGATGGACTGCGCGAAGATGATCGGCATAACGCCGGACATATTGACCTTGATGGGCAAATGGGTGTTCTGACCGCCATAGACCTTACGGCCGACAACGCGCTTGGCGTACTGCACAGGAATTCTGCGCTCCGCCTGCGAGACATAAACGATGAAGACGATGATCGCCAGCATACCGACGACAAGCGCCAGCGCCCAGTACCACTTGCTCCAAAGCAGATCGTTCCAGATCGGAGCGATGATGCCGCCGGGGATACGGGCAATGATGTTGGCAAACAGGATCATGGAGATGCCGTTGCCGATGCCGTGCTCGGTGATCTGCTCGCCCAACCACATGACCAGCGTGGAGCCGGCGGTGAAGGTCAGGATGATCACGATCGCGGGCAGGACGCCGGTCTTCGTGAGCAGGAGGTTGCTGTATGCGCTGTTATAGTTGGTGAGCATGACATAGTAGGCAAAGCCCATCAGCAGGCCCAAAGCAACCGTGGTGATGCGGGTGATCTTGGTGATCTTCTTCTTGCCCTCTTCGCCGCCTTCCTTGCTCAGTCTTTCGAGCGCGGGGATGGCGATGGTGAGGAGCTGAATGATAATGGATGCGTTGATATACGGCTGGATCGACAGCGCGAAGATCGTCGCGGTCGAGAACGCATTGCCGGACATCATGTTAAACAGGCCGAGGATCGTGCCGCTCAGCTGATCATTAAACATCTGAGACATGCTCTCGACATTGACAAACGGGACAGGAATGACATTACCGATACGGTAAAGCAGGATGATCAGGAGCGTGAACAGAAGCTTTCTGCGCAGCTCGGGGATCTTCCAAGCGTTTCGGAGTGTAGTAAGCACTTACACCACCTCAGCCTTTCCGCCTGCCTCCTCGATCTTAGCTTTGGCAGAACCAGAGAACGCCGCTGCCTTGACAGTCAGCTTCTTCGTGAGTGTGCCGTTGGACAGAACCTTCAGACCGTTCTTGCAGTCACGGATAATGCCCTTTTCTTCGAGCGCAGCCGCATCGACCACAGCGCCGTTCTCGAACGCGTTCAGCGCGCCGACATTGACAGCCGTGAGGGGCTTTGCGAAGATGTTATTGAAGCCGCGCTTCGGGATGCGGCGTGCCAGAGGCATCTGGCCGCCTTCGAAGCCGACACGGACCTTGCCGCCGGAGCGGGCCTTCTGACCCTTGTGACCGCGGCCTGCGGTCTTGCCGTTGCCGGTGCCGCAGCCACGGCCCTTGCGCTTTGCAACCTGCGTAGAACCCATGACGGGAGCAAGTTCATGTAATTCCATTCTTGTCTCCTCCTTATTCTACTTCGGTGACCTCAAGCAGATAGCCGATCTTGGCGATCTTGCCGCGGGTCTGCTCATTGTCGGGCTGGATGGTTTCCTGACCGATCTTACGCAGACCGAGGGACTCCGCCGTGGCAATGTGCTTCTGGATACGACCGCTGATGCTCTTGACGAGCTTGATCTTTAACTGTGCCATTGTTCGTATCCTCCTTAACCGATGATTTCTTCGACGCTCTTGCCGCGGATGCGTGCGACCTCTTCCGGTCCACGCAGGCTCAGCAGACCCTGCATCGTCGCCTTAACGACGTTCTGCGGGTTGTTCGAGCGCAGGCACTTGGTACGAATGTTGGTGATACCGACAGCCTCCATGACAGCACGCACTGCGCCGCCGGCGATAACGCCGGTACCGACGGAAGCGGGCTTCATGAGAACGGTGCCGGCACCGTAGATGCCGATGACCTCGTGGGGGATCGTCGTGCCGGAGAGGGTGACCTTGTGCAGGTTCTTCTTCGCGTTCGCGATGCCCTTGAGGATGGCTTCGGAAACCTCCGCCGCCTTGCCGAGGCCGTAGCCCACGGTGCCGTTGCCGTCGCCGACGACGACCAGCGCGGAGAATTTCATGACGCGGCCGCCCTTAACGGTCTTGCTGACACGGTTAAGGTAAACGACGCGTTCGATCATTTCGGGAGCATTGTCCTTTTCAGGAGCTCTGTTATAAGCCATTTTTCCAGTTCCTCCTCTTAGAATTTGAGTCCGCCTTCGCGGGCGCCTTCAGCCAGAGCAGCCACACGGCCGTGATAGACATAACCGCCACGGTCGAATACGACTTCTTCGATGCCCTTGGCCTTCGCACGCGCTGCGACCATCGCGCCGACCTTCTTGGCAGCCTCGCAGTTGCCGGTCGCGCCTTCGAACTCCTTATCCACGGTAGAAGCGGAAACCAGAGTGACTCCGTTAACATCATCAATGATCTGCGCATAGATGTTGGCGTTGCTTCTGAACACATTCAGGCGGGGTCTGCACGGTGTGCCGGAGATCTTACCGCGAACGCGAACGTGGCGCTTCAGGCGCATTGCCTTCTTATCGGTCTTCTTAATCATTTACGCACACCTCCTATTATTTCTTACCGCCGGCCTTGCCCTCTTTATGGCGAAGGACTTCGGTAGTATACTTAATGCCCTTGCCCTTGTAAGGCTCAGGCGGTCTCTTACCGCGAACGTTGGCAGCGAACTGGCCGACCTTCTGCTTGTCGATGCCGCTGATAACGATCTTGTTGGGAGCGGGAACGTCGATGGTGATGCCGTCGATCTCGTCCATCGTGACGGGATGCGAATAGCCGACGTTCAGGATGAGCTGATTGCCCTGCTTCTGGGCACGATAGCCAACACCGTTGACCTCAAGCTCCTTGCTGAAGCCCTTCTCGACGCCGACAACCATGTTGTGCAGCAGCGTGCGGGTCAGGCCGTGCAGGCTCTTGCTCTCGTGCGCATCGTTCGGGCGGGAGACAGTCAGAACTGCGCCCTCCTGCTTGATGATCATTTCATGATGGAATGTGCTCGTCAGTGTACCCTTGGGACCCTTGACGGTAACGACGTTACCGTCTGCGATAGTCACTTCGACACCCGCCGGTACAGTGATAGGCATTTTGCCGATTCTGGACATAATGTTACCTCCTTACCAGACGAACGCAAGGACTTCGCCGCCGACATGCGCCGCGCGAGCAGCCTTGTCGGTCATAACGCCCTTGGATGTGGAAATGATGGCAATACCGAGGCCGCGGAGGACCTTCGGAAGCTCGTCAGCACCGGCATAGACACGCAGGCCGGGCTTGGAGACGCGGCGAAGACCGGTGAGGACCTTCTCCTTATTGCCGAGATACTTCAGGGTGATGTGAATCATGCCCTGCTTGCCGTCCTCTTCGACGGTGTAGGACTTGATGTAGCCCTCGTCGAGCAGGATCTTTGCGATGTCCTTCTTCAAATTGGAAGCGGGGACATCCACGGTGTCGTGCTTTGCAGAGTTAGCGTTCCGGATTCTGGTCAGCATATCTGCTACGGGATCGGTGATTTGCATGTGTTTGACCTCCTTTAGAAGTTACGGGCTGAACCCGTTAAGACGCCGGAGTATCAGAGGAATGTAAGCCGCGCGCGGCTCCATTTTCCTCTGACTTCCGATGTCTGTTTTACATTGGAATCACACAGGATTGTGTGTTTTTCGCGGGCACGAAGCCCAAAATCAAATTACCAGCTTGCCTTGCGAACGCCGGGGATTTCGCCCTTGTACGCCAGCTCGCGGAAGCAGATACGGCAAACGCCGTAGTCACGCAGGTAAGCATGGGGTCTGCCGCAGATCTTGCAGCGGTTGTAGCGGCGGGTGGAGAACTTGTTTCCAGCCTGCTGCTTGAGAATCATAGCTTTTCTTGCCATTTCGTCTTCCTCCCAAATTAAGCGTGGAACGGAGCGCCGACCATGGTCAGCAGATCCTTGGCTTCCTCGTCGGTGTTCGCGGTGGTGCAGATGCAGATATCCATGCCGCGAATCTTATCGACCTTGTCATACTCGATTTCGGGGAAGATGAGCTGTTCCTTCAGGCCCATGGCATAGTTGCCGCGGCCGTCGAAGGCGTTGGGGTTGATGCCGCGGAAGTCGCGGACACGGGGCAGCGCCACATTGAACAGACGGTCAATGAACTCCCACATCTTGTCGCCGCGCAGGGTGACCTTCACGCCGACGGTTTCGCCCTCACGAACCTTGAAGTTCGCGACAGACTTACGGGCCTTGGTGGTGATGGGCTTCTGACCGGTGATGGCAGCGATGTCCTTGCAGATGGCTTCGATCTCCTTCGCGTTGTTCTTGCTCTCGCCGCAGCCGACGTTCACAATGACCTTCGCGATCTGGGGAATCTGCATGACGCTCTTGTACTGATACTTCTTCATCAGAGCAGGAGCGATCTCAGCGGTATACTTTTCTTTCAGTCTTGCCATTTCTTCGTTCCTCCTCCTTAGATTTCCTTGCCGCACTTCTTGCAGACGCGAACCTTCTTGTCGCCGTCTACGTTGAAGCCGACGCGCACGCCCTTCTTGCAGTTGGAGCAGTAGAGCTGCACCTTGTCCACACGAATGGGAATCTCGCGCTTGATGATGCCGGAGACATCGGTCTGCTTACGAGCCTTGACATGGCAGGTCGCAACATTGACACCCTCGACAATGACCTTGTTTTCCTTGGGCATGGCGGTAATGACCTTGCCCTTCTTGCCCTTGGACTTGCCGGACAAGACGATAACGGTATCGTTTTTCTTAATGTTCATTTCCGTTCCCCCTATTAAATGACTTCCGGAGCGAGGGAGAGGATCTTCATGTATTCCTTGTCACGAAGCTCTCTTGCCACCGGCCCAAAAATACGGGTGCCGCGGGGATTCTTGTCGTCCTTGATGAGAACGGCAGCGTTCTCGTCGAAACGGACATAGGTGCCGTCGGCGCGGCGGACGCCCTTCGCGGAGCGAACGATGACAGCGCGAACGACTTCGCCCTTCTTCACCGTGCCGCCGGGGGTAGCCTTGCGGACGGAAGCGACGATCACATCGCCGATATTGCCGAACTTACGCTTGGAGCCGCCAAGTACACGGATGCACTTGATCTCCTTCGCGCCGGTGTTGTCGGCAACCTTCAGAAAAGTTTCCTGTTGGATCATTTAGTTGTCGACCTCCTTACTCAGCCTTCTTGATGATTTCCACGAGGCGCCATCTCTTGTCCTTTGACAGGGGGCGGCACTCCATGACCTTCACGGTATCGCCGACGCCGCACTCGTTGTTCTCGTCGTGCGCCTTCAGCTTGTAGGTTCTCTTCACGATCTTCTTATACAGCTTGTGCTGCACGCTGTCCTCAATTGCAACCACGATGGTCTTGTCCATCTTATCGGAGACGACCTGACCAACTCTGGTTTTGCGGAAAGCTCTTGTATTTTCACTCATTTTCGCTTACCTCCTCAGATTGCGGTCTCTTTCTCACGAATAATAGTCTTGATGCGGGCAATATCCTTCTTCACAGCAGCGATTTTGACGGGGTTATCGAGCTGATTCGTTGCGTGCTGCATCCGCAGGAAAAACAGATCCTTCTTCAGTTCGGAAACCTTTGCTTCCAGATCAGCCACGGACATGGCTCTCAGTTCTTTAGCCTTCATCATTATTCACCACCATTCTCAGATACTGCATCTTCGCGGGCGATGATCTTGGTCTTGATGGGCAGCTTATGCTGCGCAAGGCGGAGTGCCTCGCGGGCGTCCTCTTCGGAAACGCCGCCGATCTCGAACATGACCTTCTGCGCCTTCACGACAGCAACCCAGTATTCGGGAGCGCCCTTACCGGAGCCCATACGGACGCCGAGAGCCTTCTTGGAAACAGGCTTGTCGGGGAAGATTTTGATCCAAACCTGACCGCTACGCTTGGTGTAACGGGTCATAGCGATACGAGCCGCCTCGATTTGGTTGCCGGTGATCCAGCCGGGCTCAACGGCCTGAATGCCGAATTCGCCGTAGGATACCTTATTGCCGCGAGAAGCGACGCCCTTCATACGGCCGCGCTGTACTCGACGGAACTTTGTTCTCTTGGGCATTAACATTAGCGGTTGCCTCCTTCCCTGCGATCGTCACGACGACGCTCGCCATTGAAAGGTCTGCCGGAGCCACGGCGGTCGCCACCGCGACGGTCGTCACGACGACGGTCGTTGTTGCGGCGCTCACGGCGCGGAGCCTCGGGTGCCGACTGACGCAGCGTGGAGTTCAGGACTTCGCCCTTGTAGATCCAAACCTTGCAGCCGATCTTGCCATAAGTGGTGTTCGCTTCCGCGAAGCCGTACTCGATGTCCGCACGGAGGGTCTGCAGAGGAATGGTGCCCTCGTGATAGGACTCGCTGCGGGCGATTTCCGCACCGCCCAGACGGCCGCCGCAGGAGCACTTGATGCCCTTCGCGCCCAGACGGGTCGCTCTCTGCATCGCCTGCTTCATGGCACGACGGAAGGAAATTCTCTTTTCGAGCTGCGCAGCGATGTTCTCAGCGACAAGCTGTGCGTTGAGGTCGGGGCTGCGGATCTCGATGATGTTCAGAGCGACGCTCTTGCCGAGCTTCTGCTCCAGCTCCAGACGGAGCTTCTCAATCTCCTGACCGCCCTTGCCGATGACGACGCCGGGACGGGAGCAGTGCAGATTGATCTTAACGCGGGCATTGCTGCGCTCGATCTCGATTTTGGCAATACCGGCGGAATAAAGTCTCTTCTTGAGATCCTTACGGATGTTATAGTCCTCAACGATCAGGTCGCCGACCTTGTCGTTGCGGGCATACCAGCGGGAATCCCAGTCCTTGATTACGCCAACGCGCAAACCATGAGGATTAACTTTCTGTCCCATAGTAACCTCCTTATGCCTTCTCGCTCACACCGATGGTGAGGTGTGTCGTTCTCTTGAGGATGCGATTGTATCTGCCCTTGGCTCTCGGTCTACCGCGCTTGAGCGTGGGACCGGGGTTGGCAACTGCGGTCGAAACATACAGCTTGTCAACATCCATGCCGTGGTTGTTCTCGGCATTTGCGATCGCACTCTTGAGGAGCTTGAGCATGGGCTCAGAGGCTGCCTTCGGGGTCTGCATGATATAAGCGCAGGCGGTCTTGGCGTCCTTGCCGCGAATGAGGTCGCAGAGGATCTTGACCTTGCGCGGAGAAATGCGCAGGTATTTCAGATGTGCTTTTGCTTCCATGTTTCTTCCCCCTTACTTAGAATTGGAGGTCTTGGAGCCGGAGTGACCGCGGAACGTTCTGGTGGGAACGAACTCGCCCAGCTTATGACCAACCATGTCCTCTGTCACATAGACGGGAACGTGCTTGCGGCCGTCATGGACAGCGATTGTGTGACCGACGAAGGAGGGGAAAATGGTCGAAGATCTGGACCAGGTCTTCAGCACTTTCTTCTCACCGGTTTTGTTGAGCTCTTCAACGCGCTTATACAGCTCAGGAGCAACAAACGGGCCTTTCTTAATGCTTCTGCTCATTATTCATTTCCTCCTTACTTACTGTTTCTGCGCTTGATGATGAACTTATTGGTCGGGTTCTTGGTCTTGCGGGTCTTGTAACCCATCGCAGGCTTGCCCCACGGAGTGACAGGACCGGGACGACCGACAGGAGCGCGGCCTTCGCCGCCGCCGTGCGGGTGATCGTTCGGGTTCATGACCGAGCCGCGGACGGTCGGGCGGATACCCATGTGACGGGTACGGCCGGCCTTACCGATGTGGATGTTGCCGTGGTCGATGTTGCCGACCTGACCGATGCAGGCGGTGCAGTTCATACGGACATAGCGGACCTCGCCGGAGGGCAGACGCACCTGCGCGAGGGTGTCTTCCTTCGCCAGCAGCTGTGCAGCGACGCCGGCGGAACGAACGAGCTGCGCGCCGGAGCCGGGCTGAAGCTCGATGTTGTGGATGACGGTACCAACGGGGATGTTGGCAATGGGCAGGCAGTTGCCGGGCTTAATGTCGGCAGCCGCAGAGGAAAGAACGGTGTCGCCAACGTTCAGACCGACCGGAGCGAGGATGTAGCGAAGCTCGCCGTCCTCATACTTGACCAGTGCGATAAACGCGCTGCGGTTGGGGTCATACTCGAGGCGCTGCACGACGGCGGGCATATCCAGCTTGTCGCGCTTGAAGTCGATGATGCGGTACTTGCGCTTATTGCCGCCGCCGCGATGACGGACGGTGATTCTGCCGTAGCTGTTGCGACCGGAATTCTTCTTCAGGGTCTCAACCAGGCTACGCTCGGGCTTTGCCTTCTTATCTACACCCTCGAAGGCGGACACGGTCATGCCGCGGCGCGCGGGGGTATAAGGCTTATAGGTTTTAATCGCCATTTTGCGTTACACTCCTTATATTGAGATGGATTAGACCATACCCTCGAAGAATTCGATGGCCTTGGAATCGGCAGTCAGCTTTACGACAGCCTTCTTGTACGACGCGGTGCGGCCTTCGGGGTATCTGCCCTGACGCTTTGCCTTGCCGTCCATGTTGATGGTGGTGACCTTTTCGACCTTCACGCCGAAGATTTCGGAAACGGCCTTCTTGATCTCAGTCTTGTTGGCATCCTTGGCAACCATGAAGACGTACTTCTTCAGATCGGTTGCTTCCATGGACTGTTCGGTGATGACCGGACGGATGATGATATCGTATGCAGTCTTCATGCGAACACCTCCTCAATCTTCGCAAGGGCAGCCTTGTCAAGCACGAGCTTCTTCGCGTTGAGGACGTCGTAGACATTGACGAGGTTTGCAAAAGTGGTCTGGACGCCGGGGATGTTGCGCGCGGAGAGGACGACATTCTCGTTGACCTCAGCGGTAACAACCAGAGCCTTGCAATCAGCGTTGACCGCGCTCAGGAAACCGGCGAACTTCTTGGTCTTGATCTCGTCCATCTTGATCTCGTCGATGACGACGATATCGGAGGACGCGGCCTTTGCACTCAGGACGGACTTCAGAGCCAGACGGCGAACCTTCTTGTTCAGCGTGTAGCTGTAGTCACGGGGCTTCGGTGCGAAGACGACGCCGCCGTGCGTCCACTGCGGAGCGCGGGTGCTGCCCTGACGGGCGTGGCCGGTACCCTTCTGGCGCCACGGCTTCTTGCCGCCGCCGGAGACCTCTGCGCGGGTCAGAGCGGACTGTGTGCCCTGACGGCAGTTGGCCAGATGATTCTTGACAACATCATGAACAACGGATTCGTTGGGCTCGATGCCGAAGACAGCCTCGGAAAGTTCAACCTCGCCAACCTGCTTGCCGTTCATGTCATAAACATTTGTTTTCAGCATAAGTTAACTCTCCTTTCCTTAGCCTCTCGCGGAAGCCTTCTGCGGGTTACGACCGGAAGCCTTCTGCGGGTTCTTGCTGATGGCAGTCGCGCCGGTATGGACCTTAATGGTCTTGACGGTGCTCTTGACATAGACGAGTCCGCCCTTCGGGCCGGGGACGGCGCCGCGAACGACGAGCATGTTAAGATCGGCATCGACCTTCACAACGCTCAGGTTCTGCACGGTGACCTGCTCAACGCCCATGTGGCCGGGCATTCCCTTGCCCTTGAAGATACGGGACGGAGTGGAGGAAGAGCCCATGGAGCCGGAGTGACGATGAACGGGGCCGCCGCCGTGGGACATCTTCTGAATGTGGTTGCCGTGACGCTTGACCGCACCGGCGAAACCGTGGCCCTTGGAGGTGCCGGTAACGTCGATATGGTCGCCTGCGGCGAACACATCAGCCTTGATCTCAGCGCCGACTTCGAGGTCAGCCGCGTTGTCAAGCTTGAATTCCTTGAGGTACTTCTTGGCGGAAACGCCCGCCTTCTTCAGATGACCGAGTTCCTGCTTGGACAGCTTCTTCTCAGCGACGTCGCCGAAGGCAAGCTGCACGGAAACATAGCCATCGTTCTCGATTGTCTTCTTCTGAGAGACGACACAGGGGCCTGCCTCGATAACGGTGACAGGAATCACATGTCCGTCTTCATCGAAGATTTGGGTCATGCCCACTTTCTTGCCGATGATTGCTTTCTGCATGTTTTTTACTCCTTAATTTTAGGTTATTGGTTGGCAAACTTGACCATTGGGCAGCCATTGGTTTACCAACTTGACCCGGGACCGCTCGGCAGCGGTCGAGGGGATGCGGGGAAATGCTGCAATATTTATAATGTATTACAGCTTTATCTCAATCTCGACACCGGCGGGAAGGTCGAGGCCCTGCAGAGCTTCGATGCACTTCGCGTTGGGGTTGAGGATATCGATCAATCTCTTGTGGGTTCTGCGCTCAAACTGCTCACGGGAATCCTTATACTTGTGAACAGCGCGAAGGATGGTGACGACTTCCTTCTTCGTGGGAAGAGGGATGGGGCCGGATACGGTAGCGCCGTTGCGCTTTGCGGACTCAACGATCTTCTCCGCGGTGGAGTCGATGAGCTGATGATCATAAGCCTTGAGGCGAATTCTGATCATGGTGTTTGCCATAGTTGTTGTTTCCTCCTTGAATCAACGTACTCAGTTTTTTTCGTTGTCTCGCTGGGTACGGTCGAGGCAGTTTTTGGTATACGCTTAACCGTGCGTATCACTCCGCGCACATGAAAAACGGCCGACTTGTGCCGACCGCGCAGTTCATATCGCGGCGATATACGCCACGCACACGAAATGCCTCAGCCGCCCGATGACCGGACATACTCCGCAGAAGTTACCGCCTTACGGCGCAATCTCCTGCATCATCGCAGTTGCACGCGCAGATTACCCCCACACGCGCTCCCATATTGTAATACACGCGCCCGTGAATGTCAAGCCCTTTTTTGTGATTTTTCATAAATTTTTTCAAGAAACTTTGTGAGAAACGGAGAAAAAGCAGGGAGCACATGCATCCCTGCTTATGCCGAATATTTTATCTTATTGACTTCGGTCAGTCGAGTCGTAGATATACACTGTTACGGGGTTTCTGTCGCCCTTTCTCGCGGCCCCAAGAACTTATCACCATTCAAATGAATCATATGATCAGGCATATCAGCGATCCAAGCCTCTGTTTCCCATGCCAATGACTCGGAAAACTTCTTAAATGTCTTAAAGTCAAGAAAAGCCGTAACATAGATTTTACCGGCTGACACTTCTGCGGTCATTTCTTCAATTTCTCTAATTCTTTTAGGCTCCATCGGTCCGACAGAAGTAACGGATTCAATAAAATACAGCCAGTTCTTTTCATTCGAATATAGAACGACATCAGGCATCTTATCGTGAAGTGTAATTGTAAATCCCAATTCCTGTAATTTTACCACATTCTTCACCAAGTCTTTTTCAGTTGTATCTCCAACATATAGGCACTCTGAATTTGGTGCAAATCGAGGAGCAAATTCTTCAATAATTGCCTTTTGCAGTTCATTATGCTTTCCATGTGAAAAAGTAAAATCTTCGCCATTGATCCGAACCGGCATCTTCCTCATTGAACGCTTAGAGGCATACAAGTTAACCAGTGTTTCGTGGACAGCCAAGAACCTCTCCTTTTCTGCTTCCCATTGTTGCGTGCCATAGCTATGGATTACTGAAAGCATTTCGTCCGTCAAACGATAGCGATAATTAGGACTATTTGTTACTTTCCCATTATCCTCAATAAACGCAGCGTTTCTAAAGTGATGCATGGCCTGCTTACGAAAGGTTTCTCGGCTGTTCTCGGCATATCTAACACCGTAATGTGCTTTAATATAGGAAATTACATCATGGATAAGCCAAAATTCAGCATCACCGTTCAACTATAATGAGAAATGATTGCAAATCTTTCTCATAAGCAGTCGCTATGTCGAGAACTTATTTAGACTGATTGTATTATAGCGTATTTCAGGCAAGAATTCAAGTTATACTCACATTTCACGAGATAAACAACGCCAAAGGTAAGCAAGACAGCTCTGCCGTTTCGCAGATGGCAGAGACATATCTCCGTTCTAACTTCTGTTCGTATTCATTTGCTTTTCTAAATGGGCAGGATATTCTGACTGCGAAATATACATCTCCTCGGTTTTTCGCAGAGGCGTTTCTAATTCGATTCTCGCTTTTAGGTTCTCCGTGCTATTTGGAAGAATATCTATTGCCTCGGAAGCAGCAGTGCATAGGATCGCATACATTTTTTTGTAATCTATCATAGTGTTCTCCTCCTTGTGGACTAATATTAGTCCCATTCTATCATAATAACCTCATAAAATAAAGAGCAATTGGACGGATTTGAGTTCTTTTTTTGAGGTGTTTATGGTGGAAGAACAGAAGATCAAGCAGGACGAAATTCACATCGGTGCGAATATCCGCGCTTTGCGGAAGCAGCGAGGGATCGGGCAGACGGAGCTTGTGCGTATCTTACAGCTTAACGGTGTTGATATGACACGGGAGGCTCTGGTCAAAATTGAGCGTGGGATACAGCATATCAGCGCTACACAGCTCCGTGCCATCCGAGATGCGCTCCATACGACCTATGATGAGATGTTGAAATGAAAATGGAAAAGACTATGAATCCCATACGGCGGATTCATAGTCTTTTTTCATTTTACTATCTATCGGGTAGTTCCTGCATATCATTACGAGTAGCGCAGCAATGCGGCAATCTATTGTAGTTCCTGCACGAGATTGCCACAACCAGTGTGCGCACTGGTTTCGCAATGACAAGCGGGACAGCCCCTTCGTGTCATTGCGAGGAGCGCAGCGACGTGGCAATCTCTTGCGGGAGCTACCGAGCATATACGAAACCGTTCACCCGTACCGTCTGCCGCTTACGCGGTCGAAGGGGACATGTCCCTGAGCTACAAGGGCTGCTGCAAAAGAGGTTTTCCACCTTCAATAACCGTACTCCCTGAAATAGCCGCTTTCGCGCATGGAGACGAAATCGTCGTCTGCAATGACGATATGGTCAAGGAGCATGATCTCCAACGCGCTCAGGGCGTCGCGGAGGCGGAGGGTTACTTCGACGTCCTCCTTTGACGGCAAAGCGACGCCAGAGGGGTGATTGTGCGCCAAGACAATACCGGTGGCGTTGGCGGTCAGCGCCTCCTGCACCAAACGGCGTGCGGGTACATTGGCGGAATTGACGCTGCCCTGCCCTAACTTTCGGCAGTTCAGAACCTTCCCGGCAGCATCGAGCAGGAGCAAATAGATCATCTCATCCCGCGCACCGTAGAAATACGGCAGCAGGTAGCGCCCGAAATCCGTGCTGCTCAAAAGACGCGTCTCTCCCTGCGAGCGGGAGAGGAAATAGCGGCGGTGCAGCTCCGGCACAAGGCGCAGGAGCAGGACGCTCTCCTCATTCATGCCCTTGATCTCCGCAAGGCGTTCAGGATCCGCCTCGATCAAAGCGGCGATGCTCGGATACTGCTCCATGATCCGCGCCGCCAATCCCGCCGCGTCCTCCACGCTGAAGCGCAGCAGCAGCTCCAAAAGCTGTACATCCGGCATAGCGTCGGGATCCCGCGTCAGAAAGCGGCGCGTCAGGCGATCCTTAGTCATGGCGTGTCACTCCTTTGCAAGCACCTTCTTCAAATACTGCCCGGTATAGGACTTTTCGCAGGCGGCGACCTCCTCCGGTGTGCCGCAGGCGACGATCTTACCGCCGCCGTCGCCGCCCTCGGGTCCCAAGTCGATCAGATAGTCGGCGGTCTTGATGACATCAAGGTTATGCTCAATAACAAGGACGGTATTTCCCACATCGACAAGACGCTGCAGCACCTCCAAGAGCTTCTGCACATCGTACATATGCAGGCCCGTTGTCGGCTCGTCGAGGATATAGAGCGTGCGTCCCGTCGCGCGGCGGGAAAGCTCCGTTGCCAGCTTGACGCGCTGCGCCTCGCCGCCGGAGAGCGTGGTGGAGCTTTGTCCGAGCTTAATATAGCCCAAGCCGACCTCGACCAGCGTTGCGACCTTCTCCCGCAGGCGCGGCTGATGCTCAAAGAACTCCAGCGCCTCATCCGCTGTCATCTCCAAGACCTCGGCAATGTTTTTCCCGCGGTACAGCACCTCCAGCGTTTCACGATTATAGCGCTTGCCGTGGCAGACCTCGCAGGGTACATAGACATCGGGCAGGAAGTGCATTTCAATCTTCACCAGACCATCGCCGCAGCACGCCTCGCAGCGCCCGCCCTTGACATTGAAGGAGAAGCGCCCCGCACTGTAGCCGCGCTCGCGGGCATCGGCCGTGGCGGCGTAGAGGTCGCGGATATCGGTGAAAAGGCCCGTATAGGTTGCGGGATTTGAGCGCGGCGTGCGTCCGATAGGGCTTTGGTCGATCACAATGACCTTATCGAGGTTTTGCATTCCCTCCATGCGGTCATGCTTGCCCGGGCGGACGCGCGCGCCGTTGAGCTTCCCCAGTAGCCGCTTTGCGATAATCTCATTGACCAGAGAGGATTTTCCGCTGCCCGAAACGCCCGTCACGCAGGTAAAGGTTCCGAGCGGAATGTCCACATCAATATGATCCAAATTATTCTCGCAGCACCCGCAGACACGCAGGTGCTTGCCGTTCCCCTGCCGGCGCTGCGCCGGTACGGGGATTTTTCTTTTGCCGGAGAGGTATTGCCCCGTCAGGCTCTCCGGTGTGTCCATAATCTGCTGCAAGGTGCCCTGCGCGACGATCTCGCCGCCGTGAACCCCCGCGCCGGGACCGACATCCACGATATAGTCCGCCGCGCGCATGGTGTCCTCATCGTGCTCCACGACAATCAGGGTATTGCCGAGATCACGCAGACGGCACAGCGTCGCAAGCAGCTTATCGTTATCGCGCTGGTGCAGACCGATGCTCGGCTCGTCCAGAATATACAGCACACCCATGAGCGACGAGCCAATCTGCGTGGCAAGACGGATGCGCTGCGCCTCGCCGCCGGACAGCGTGCCCGCGGAACGGGAGAGGGTCAGATATTGCAGACCGACGCTTTGCAGGAAGCCGAGCCGGGAGCGGATCTCGCGCAGAATCTGCTCCGCGATGATCGCCTGCGCCCCTTCGAGGTGCAGGGTGTCGAGAAATTCCAACTCTTTATTGACCGGCATGGCGCAGAATTGCATGATCGACAGCCCGCCGACCGTCACCGCCCGCGCAATATCGGACAGGCGCTCGCCGCCGCAGTGCGGGCAGGGCGAGGTCGTCATCAGCTCCTCCAGCTCCTTGCGCACGGCATCGGACTGCGTTTCGCGGTAACGGCGCTCCACATTGGGCACGATACCCTCGAACGCCTGCTCCAGCGTTCCTCTGCCGTTCCCGCGCTCATAATGCAGCTGAAGCTTTTCGCCCTTCGTGCCGTACAGGATCACCTCGCGGGCAGCTTCCGAAAGCGCATGAAATGGCGTATTGAGATCGAAATGATATTTGAGCGCCAACGCCTCAAAGTACATCCGCGCAATGGAATCATTCTTGATATTTCCCCATCCGCTCGCTTGAATCGCGCCGTCATAGATGGACAGATCGGGATTCGGGACGACGAGCGCGGGATCGACCTTCAAACGGAAGCCCAAGCCAGAGCATTCGGGACAAGCGCCCAACGGATTATTGAAGGAGAACAGCCGCGGCGAAAGCTCCGGCATGGAGATGCCGCATTCGTCGCAGGCATAGTTGCGGGAAAACAGCGTCTCCTCCCCGCTGTCCGGACATTGGATAATGACAAGCCCGCCGCCGTGGGACAGGGCGGTCTCCACGCTGTCGGTCAGTCTGCGGGTAATGTCTCCGCGCAGAACGAGGCGATCCACGACCAATTCGATGGCGTGCTTTTTATTCTTTTCCAGCGAAATTTCCTCGCTCAGATCATAGTTGATGCCGTCGATGCGCACGCGGGCAAAGCCGCTGCGGCGGGCGTCCTCCAAGAGCTTGGTATGCTCACCCTTTTTGCCGCGCACGATGGGAGACAGCACCTGAAAGCGTGTTCCCTCCGGCATGGCAAGCACCTTATCGACGATTTGATCCACACTCTGACGGCGAATCTCCCTGCCGCATTTCGGGCAGTGGGGCGTTCCCGCGCGCGCCCAAAGCAGACGCAGATAGTCATAGATTTCCGTGACCGTGCCGACGGTGGAGCGCGGGTTTTTTGAGGTTGTCTTCTGGTCAATGGAGATGGCAGGCGAAAGTCCCTCAATCACATCGACATCGGGCTTGTCCATCTGCCCCAAAAACTGCCGCACATAAGCGGAAAGCGACTCCACATAGCGTCTGCGTCCCTCGGCATAGATCGTATCAAAGGCGAGGGAGGACTTCCCCGAGCCGGAAAGACCGGTAAATACGCTGAGCGCATTACGCGGAATCTCCACATCTACATTTTTTAAGTTGTTCTCTCTTGCGCCTCTGACAAGTATTGTATCTCGCATTGCTTCCCTCCGCAAATTGCTTTCTTTCTGAACTGTTATTATACCACACTCCATTCGCCGCGACAACCGCGTATTTCGGAAAAGTTTTCGATTGCCGCCGGAAAAGCACTCGATTTATTTGTAACCACTCTTGCATTTTCGTGACCAATAAGGTATGATACAGGTAGCTTCGACAGAATTCGACAAAATTCGACAAATTCGACACGGAAGATTTTCCCGCGCAAGAATTTCCTGTCATGACGGATACTATAGGAAACCGCTCTCGTAGGGCGCGCCGGGGCAGGAACTACCGACTGCGTACAAGCTTGTTTATGCCTACCGTCTGCCGCTGCGCGGTCTTAGGGGACATGTCCCCGCCCTACAGGCGTTGAATGCACCATCGCCGTATGGCGCGGCGGGTAGATTTGTGGCGGATCTATAAAAAAGCAAAGGAGGGGATGCACATGGATATGGAGCTGAAGCAGATTTTAGAGCTTTTGGCGCAGCCGGTTTTTCTCGCGCGTGACGGCAGCGTGATTTGGTGCAACGGCGCAGCGCGCGGCATGCTTGCCGAAGGTCTGCCTGTCTCCTCTCTTTTGGAAAATAACGCTATGTTATACGAGGTTTGGTCACGGGAGGGAGTGCTGCATCTCCCGATCATTCTCGGCGGCGCGGAATACGACGCCTCCGTGCTTGCAATGCAGGCAGGGGATCTCTTCCTTGCCGCGCGCCGTCCGCAGGAGGTCAACGCGACGGCAGCTGCAGTGGAACACGCCTCCGTTGCCCTGCGCAAGCCGCTGCACACCATGCTGAACGCAGCAAACGCGCTGTTTGAGCAGCTTGAGGAAACGCAGACGGAGCAGATTCCCGCCGCAGCAGAGCTGAATCAGGCGCTTTATCGTCTCATTCGCCTGTGTGGGCAGATGTCCGATGGTGCGCAGCTTCTGCTGCACCGTAGGGAAGCACACCGCGAACCGACGGATATTGCTCGTTTTCTGACCGATTTTGTCTCCGCCGCCCGTCCGTTGACGGAGTCCGTCGGGGTACAGCTTTTGTTCACGCCGCCGGGCAGGCCGCTGCGTGGTGATATTGACTGCCTGCTGCTGGAACGCGCACTATATAATTTGGTTGCCAACGCCTTAGCGCACTGCCCCTCCGGCAGCACCATTACGCTCAGCGCGCAAAAGCAGGACTTTTTTCTTCTGCTGCGGGTGATGGATAACGGTAATGGCATCGAGGAAGGCGTTCTATCCACCATATTCGAGCGCTTCTCCGCCTCCGAATTCGGCGCTGCTTCGCAGGGCATTGGGTTAGGGCTGCCGATTGTCCGCGAGATTGCCCGTTTGCACGGCGGCACAATTGCTGTCAATGGAAATCCCGAGGGCGGCACCTGCGTGACGCTGACCCTCTCATTGGCGCCGAGTGTGCTGTCCCTGCGCAGCCGTATGGTGCGTTATGACGGCTACGGCGACTTGAATCACGCCTTGGTGGAGCTTTCGGATGTTTTGCCGCCGGAGATATACGACCCCGCGGAGATTTAGGGAACCTCTGAACAAATCAGCGTCGGCGCTCAGCGGATCTTTTGCCGCAGCTTTTCGGTTGGAAAACCTTGAAATACACAAAGTATTCCTGCGGTTTTCCAACCTCAATTTGCGACAAAATCTCTCGCTGACCGCTCTTGCAGATTTATTCAGAGGTTCCTTAGTAATATTTTCCCCGACCGCGCCGTATATATAGTGCGGAGGGATGATGATGGCAAACGATTCCATTCAGACGCTGCCCCATGAGCTGCGGCTCGATAACCGCTCGAAGCTGTCCGTCAGCGGTGTCAGCGAGGTTGAGAGCTTCGACGAGACGACGGTCGTGCTGCATACGGCGCGCGGCGTTCTGATTATCCGCGGCGAGGCGCTGCATTTGCAGACGCTTTCCATTGACGGCGGGCAGGTCGCCGTCACCGGTACGATTAACTCCCTGAGCTATGAGGAGCCGCAGAAGACCGGGAGCTTCCTGCGCCGCCTGTTCCGATAGATGGAGCAGCCGCTCGGACTGCAAGGCAGTCAATTCCTGTTCGCCGCCGCGCTCGGGCTGCTGTACGGTCTGCATTATGACCTGCTGCGCGGGCTGCGGCGTAATCTGCGCGGTCTGACCCATCTGCTTGACGCGTGGTTTGTCCTCTCGTGTCTGCTCGGGAATCTCTGCTTTGCTCTGCTGGTCGGCAACGGTGAATACCGCATCTTTATGCTGCTCGGCACCGCACTCGGTATGTTCCTCTGGTTTTTTACACTCAGCCGCCTTTTTACGCGATGGAGTACCACATTTTGGCGCGTTGTCACCTTCCCTCTGCGGTGGTTTTGCCGAATGTGCGGAAAATTTCTCGAATTTTTGAAAAAAAGTGTAAAATATCTCTTTTCAAGAGCGAGAAAATCGGTTACAATAAGAAGAAAGAATTCTCGCAACTCACAAAAGAAAACATCGGGAGGAATGTACGATGCGCCTGTGCAAATCGTCACTCATTACCAAGCTCGTCATACTGACGGTGATGATATACGCAATCGTCACCATCGTCACACTTCAACCAAAGATCAACGCGCTCAAAGCCGAAAAAGAAGTGCTCAGTGAAGAGGTCGCCGCCTTGCAGCAGTCTAATTTGGAGCTGCAAGAAGACATTGCGCAGCTTGGCACGGACGTTTCTGTCCTTAAAATCGCCCGTGAGCGCCTCAATCTCGTTAGCGACGGTGAGGTTATCTACATCGACAGCAGCAAATAAACGGAGGAACATACTGCATCTATGGAGTTTACAGTCGGTACATTGCTGGAAGGCAAAGTAAAAAGCATCACAAAATTCGGTGCGTTCATTCTCCTGCCGGAGAACCGCACCGGCATGGTTCACATCTCTGAGGTTTCGAATTCCTATGTCAGCGATATCCACGACCATCTGCACGAGGGCGATACCGTCCGCGTTCGGATCATCGGCATTGACGACGCGGGAAAGATCAGTCTCTCCATCAAACGCGCGCAGGAGCAGGAGCGCCGTCCTTCACGCCCGCGCAGCGAGGCACCGAAGCCTGCCGCTCCGAAGGCTCCGCTGACCTTTGAAGAAAAGCTCAAGCAGTTTATGTCCGACTCTGACAGCAAAATCTCCGGCTGTCGTCAATACGAGCATAAGACAAAATCCAGACGCCGCTGACGCGGCGTCTGTTTCATAAAACGAGGAAATAAATGGAACATGTATTGATCACGGGAGGCAGCCGAGGCATCGGCGCAGCCGCCGTCCGCGCTTTCTCCAAAGAAGGCTTTGACGTCTCCTTCTTCTATGAAAAGAATCATACGGCGGCGCACGCCGTCGCAGCGGAAACAGGCGCAAGGGCAATCTGCTGCGATGTTGCCGACATGGAAGCCGTCCGCGCGGCAGTTTCCAAGCTTCCGCCGGTGGATATTCTCATCAATAACGCAGGCATCTGCCACTATGGGCTGATCTCGCAGATCTCCGAGGCACAATGGCAGCGCCTGTTCGCGGTGAATGTACACGGGATCTATCACTGCGTCAACGCCGTTTTACCCGCGATGCTGCAAAAGCAGTCCGGCTGTATCATCAATATCGCCTCCATGTGGGGGCAGGTCGGCGCGTCCTGTGAGGTCGCTTATTCTGCGACAAAGGGCGCGGTCATTGCGCTGACAAAGGCGCTGGCGCAGGAGCTTGGCCCGTCCCACATCCGCGTCAACTGCGTCTCCCCCGGCGTGATCCTGACGGATATGTGCGCCTCCGTCAGTGAGGAAACGCTGCGTGATTTGGCGGAGCAGACGCCCTTGGGAAAAAACGGCTCACCGGACGAGATCGCCGAAGCGCTTTTGTACCTCGCCCGCGCGAACTTCGTAACCGGACAAAATTTACCGGTCAACGGGGGCTTTGTGGTATAGTCCGCAGCACTCCACAAGATATAGGTCGCCGCCAAAATTCGCACTGAAAAATTTCATATTTTCTGTGGTCGTCCGCGCTTGTCCCTATCGCTGCCTTGTGTTATAATACGATTGTTGAAATCAAAACGGCTTTTCACGCGCATATCGCCGGTATCGGTGATATGCGCGATGCAATCATATATGCGATAAGGAGATAGAGATATGCAGAGCGTAACGCTGACAACCGAAGAAACACGCAAGCTGCTTTCATGCAGCTGTCCCGACGCAGTGGCGCTCTATCTTTACCGCAAATCAAAGCAGCCGCTGGAAACGGCGATGGACGCGCTGCACTTTACCGCCCCGCAGATTGTCGCGGCAAAGGAGTGTCTGGTGCAGTTGGGGCTTTGGGATACGCCGACAAAGCCCGCCCTTGCTCCGGAAAAGCCCGTCTATACGGACGCCGATCTGCGCGAGGCAATGCGCGACAACCGCGCGGCATTTTCCAAGCTGGTCGGAGAGGCGCAGCGGCGGCTCGGCCGGACGCTCTCGACGGAGGAGCTGAAAACGCTGCTCTCCTTTACGGACTATCTGCGTCTGCCGACGGAGGTGGTCGGCTTGCTGCTGAACTACTGCATCGAGCGCAACCGCCGCAAGGGAATCCGCGCCCCCTCCATGCGCGCCATTGAAAAAGAGGCGTACCATTGGGCGGACGAGGGCATCGAAACGATTGAGGCAGCTTGCTTCCATGTGGAAGCGCAGCGGCGGCTTTTCACAAGGATACAGCAGCTTCGGCTGATGCTGCAAATCGACAACCGCAAGCTGACTGCCGATGAAGAGCGCTATCTGACCAACTGGATCTCGATGGGCTTCCCCGATGAGTCGATCAACCTCGCCTATGAGCGCACCTGCAATCAGATCGGTTCGTTCAAATGGGCTTACATGAATTCCATTCTCAAAAGCTGGCACGAGAAAAATCTGCACACGCCGCAGGAAATTGCGCTGGGGGACGGTGCGCCTCCTTCCGTATCAAAGCGCAGGAAGGACGGCTTCCAGCGGCATGGCGACAAGCTGTCTCCGCTGGCAAGGAAAGCGGTGCAGAACGCGCTGAAAGAAGATCAGGAGGACTGACATATGCCATACAGCGAGGACATTCTCCGCCGCGCACGAGAACGCCTGATGCAGGCGCGGCTTGCGCATGAGCGGGAACAGGAAGCGCATCTGCGCATTGCCTATGAGCGCTATCCCCGCCTTGCAGAGATCGACCGCACCTTGCGGCTCACCATGACGCAGCTTATGGCAGCCACGCTGCGAAAGGGAGAGGATCCTGCGGAAGCCGTTGCAAAAATTCGAGACAAGAATCTTGCGCTGCAACAAGAGCGCGATTGGATCATTGATGCGGCTGACTTTGAGGAAGGGTGGCTGGACGATGCGCCCCTTTGTGAAAAGTGCGGCGGCAGCGGCTATCAAGGTGCGCAAATGTGCTCCTGTCTGCACGAGTTATGCCGTCAGGAGCAACGGCTTGCCCTTGCGAATCTGCTGGGCTCAGGTAAGGAGACCTTTGAAAACTTCCGTTTGGACGTCTATCCCGACACTTATGACAACGACCTCGGCACAACTCCGCGCCGCTTGATGCAGTCAAACCTCCGTATGTGCGCAAAATACGCGCAGAGCTTTACACCCGCCTCGGGCAGCCTGCTGTTTACCGGCGCAACCGGACTTGGGAAAACCTATATGTCTGCCTGTATTGCCCGTCAGGTCATTGACCGCGGCTACGGCATTGTTTACGACACCGCCACGCATTTATTTGCGGATTTCGAGGCGGAAAAATTCGGCGCAGAGCATGAGGAAGAGCATAAGCGTACCCGCAAATACTTTGAATGTGACCTTTTAATCATAGACGATCTCGGCACGGAGCTGACAACGCAGTTTACCATCTCCGTCCTTTATGATCTTGTCAACACGCGTATGATGGAAAACCGTGCTACCATTATTTCGACAAATATGGAAGACCGCGAATTCGAGCGGCGCTACAGCCCGCAGATCGCCTCCCGCGTGATTGGAACCTATCGTTTGGTGCAATTTGCCGGAGACGATATTCGCAGACAATAGGAGGAAGCTATGAAAGTATTGCTTTTGAATGGCAGCCCGAACGCCAACGGCTGCACCTTTACTGCCCTCAGTGAGGTTGAAAAGGTTTTAAGGAACCACGACATTGAAACGGAGCTTTTTCAGATCGGCAAGAAGCCGGTCGCGGGCTGCATTGCCTGCCGCAAATGCAAGGAGGGCGCGCCCTGCATTTTTGACGACGGGGTCAACGAGCTTGCCGCAAGACTGGACGAATTTGACGCCATTGTAGTCGGCGCGCCGGTCTACTATGCAGGCCCTGCCGGTCAGGCAACGGCGTTTCTTGACCGCCTTTTCTACAGTGCAGGAAAGAAGCTCAAAGGCAAGCCCGGCGCCGCGGTCGTCTCCTGCCGCAGAGGCGGCGCATCGGCTGCGTTTGACCGCCTGAACAAGTATTTTTCCATCAACTCCATGCCCATTGTGACCTCACAATACTGGAATCAAGTGCATGGCAATACACCGGAGGAGGTATTGCAGGACAAAGAGGGCTTGCAGACCATGCGCACCCTCGGAGAAAACATGGCGTGGCTCCTTCGCTGCATCGAAGCCGGCAAGGCTGCCGGCGTTCCCTCGCCGAATTATGAAGCGCCGCTGCACACTAATTTCATTCGCTGAGAAGTGTACCCGTAAGGAGGAGAACATGAAAATTCAGGAATCGGCGGAGAATTATTTGGAGACGATCCTGATTCTCACGCATCGAACGGGCGCAGTTCGCTCCGTTGATATAGCCAACGAGTTGGATTTTTCAAAACCGAGCGTTAGCATAGCCATGCGCAATTTGCGCGAAAACGGCTATATTCAGGTAGATGCCGGAGGTTTCATCACGCTCCTTCCCGCCGGACAAGAAATCGCCGAACGCATTTTTGAGCGCCACACTTTTTTGTCCGAGTGGCTCACCGCACTCGGCGTTTCGCCTGAGGTCGCGGCAGAGGATGCCTGCCGCATTGAGCATGTGATCAGCGCGGAAAGCTTTGCCGCCCTCAAGAGACACGCCGAAAAGGAAATGCGCTGATCTGACCACTTGCCTTTTCGCGCAAGCGAAGCACAATTCAACTTTTTCTTAAAAAACCATCGGCCCTTGCAGCGGGAAATGACTGCAAGGGTCGATGATTTTTAACGAAACCAAATAAATACGCAAAAGCAAATGAATAACAGGAGGCCGACCAAGAAGATACCGGCGACCAGCATAGCTGCCTTCAGCGACGCAAATACCATCGCGCGCGTCTCTTTTCGTTCCAGCTTTCGATATGCGTCGGGATCCTCCTCCTTGAGCATCTGACGATATTGCTCCTCGGGGGAAGTCTCCTTTTCTTCGTCGTCTTCAGTTTTTTTCTCCTTCTGCGCACCCTTGGCCGTATCAACATACCACGGCATACCGTCAATGTTCATCGGCGCAATGGTGCGGCCGTCATCGTCGTCGTACTTCTTCGGTTTTCTGCTCATAGCCGCTCTCCTTTGGAAAATGGGGAGCGCCGTATGGCTCTCCCCATTTTTATAATATTATTTGTTGCTGACAGCCTTTTCATTCAGATACTTTTCCAAAGCTTCCTCACAGCCCTTGTCATAAAGATGGCAACGGACATAGTGGGAGTCGTTGACCCAGTTCTCTTCCGGAACCTCCTGCTTGCAGATCTCCATACAGTGCTTGCAGCGCGTATGGAACTTACAGCCGGAGGGCGGATTGGCGGGCGACGGGATGCTGCCCTCGAGGATCACACGCTTCATCTTGACATGCGGGTCAGGCAGCGGGATCGCAGAGAACAGTGCATCGGTATAAGGATGCAGCGGATGCTTAAACAGATCTTCTTTGTTGCCGTACTCGACGAGGTCGCCGAGGTACATAACACCAACCGTATCGGAAATATGCTCGACAACGGAAAGGTCATGCGAGATAAACAGGTAGGTCAGGTTGTACTCCTCCTGCAAATCCTTCAGCAGGTTAATGATCTGCGCCTGAATAGAAACATCCAACGCGGAAACCGGCTCGTCGCAGACGATAAACTCGGGATTCAGCGCAATCGCTCTGGCAATGCAGATTCTCTGACGCTGACCGCCTGAGAACTCATGCGGGTAGCGATCCTTATGATAGGGCTGCAAACCGCAGGATGCCATGATGCGGTCAATATAATCATCGAATTCCTCGGGCGGGACGATTTTATGCTCACGCACCGCCTCACCGATGATCTCGCCGACCGGCAGACGCGGAGAGAGGCTCGAATAGGGATCTTGGAACACGATCTGGATCTTTTTCCGCATATCACGCAGAGACTTCTTGTCCAGCGAATAAATATCAACACCGTCAAACAGAACTTCGCCTTCGGTCTTTCCGTCAAGCAGTCGAAGGATGACACGGCCGGTCGTTGTCTTACCGCAGCCGGACTCTCCGACAAGTCCCATGGTTGTGCCGCGCTTAATGTTAAACGTGACGCCGTCCACCGCACGGACATGACCGACGGTGCGCTGGAGGAAGCCGGACTTAATCGGGAAATACTTTTTCAGATTGCGAACCTCGAGCAGATTCTCCGCACTATGCTGAAAGGCCTCTTGGGTCGGGGCTTTGGTATCCTTTTCCTTACTCATTTTGATTTGGCTCCCCCTCTCCGTTATAGTAGCGATAGCACGAAACCTTATGCGTTTCGCTCAAGCTGATCTCCTTTGGGTATACACCCGCGCAGCCATCAACGCACATCTCGCAGCGATCCTTAAAGTAGCAGTAGTTCGGCATATTGATCGGATTCGGCACCTTGCCGGGAATCGAATAAAGGCGATCCTGCTCCTTATTCACCACAGGCTTACTGGCGAGCAGACCGATGGTATAGGGGTGCGCCGGATGATAGAAGATATCCTCCGCAGTGCCCTTCTCCACGACCTTGCCCGCATACATGACGACAACGTAATCTGCCATCTCGGCAATGACGCCGAGGTCATGGGTAATCAACATGATGGAGCTGTTGATCTTATCCTTCAATTCACGAAGAAGATCCAAAATCTGTGCCTGAATGGTAACATCCAGCGCGGTGGTCGGCTCGTCCGCAATAATCAGCTTCGGGTTGCACGCCAAAGCCATCGCGATCATGATTCTCTGGCGCATACCGCCGGAGAGCTCATGCGGATAACGGCGGTACATCCGCTCAGCGTCGGGAATACCGACAAGGGTAATCATTTCAAGCGTTCTTTGCTTGATTTCTTCCTTTGTAAATTTCGGGTTATGCAGCTGGACAACCTCGTCAATTTGGTCGCCGATACGGAACACCGGGTTCAAGCTGGTCATCGGCTCTTGGAAGATCATCGACATTGCTTCGCCGCGCAGATTCTGCATTACGCTGATCGGCGTTTTTACAATATCATAAACACCGTCGCCGGAATTGAAGCGGATCGCGCCCTCCACAATCTGACCGGTCGGGCGCTGCAACAGACGCATCAGCGAAAGGCTGGTGACCGACTTACCGCAGCCGGACTCGCCGACAACGCCGACCGTTTTACCGGCGGGTACTTCGAAGGTAACGCCGTCAACCGCTTTGACCACGCCGATATCCGTAAAGAAGTAGGAATGCAGATTATCAAACTCGACAATGTTCTTCGGATCCTTCATCTGCGTCATATATTCGGACGGATCGGCGTGCTTTCTCGTGATCTCTTTTTCATACTGCTGCGTGATCTTACGGTTCTCGCGGGAGATCTTGCGGGATTCCTTTGCGGAAATATAATTCGCGCTTTTTTTGCTGCTCTTCTTAAACAGTCCCATATTTCCGCCTCCTTATCGCTTCATTTTCGGGTCGAACGCGTCTCGCAGACCGTCACCGATAAAGTTAAAGCCGAGAACGGTAAGCAAGATCAGCAAGCCGGCCGGGATCCACATAAACCAGCAGTTCAGCATGACATACATGTCTGAGACGGCATTGATAATACTGCCCCAAGAGGCATACGGATGACGGACACCCAAGCCCAAATAGCTCAGTGTAGACTCCGTCAGAATCAAGCTGCCGAGACCCATCGTTGCAATAACGATCAGCTGCGGCATAACGTTCGGAATCAAATGCTTGAAAATACGAGAGCTGGTCTTTAAGCCGGAGGCCTCAGCCGCAATCATGAAGTCCTGCTCACGCAGCGAGAGGATCTGACCACGAACCATACGGGCAACACCGGGCCAGCTAATCAAGCCGAGAATGATGATCAGCATAAATATCTTCTCTCGAGCGCCGACATTCATGGAATCCATAAATGTGCCGAGGATGATCAGCAAGGGATAGGTGGGAATGCAGTTGAATACGTCAACGATACGCATGATGAGCGTATCCACCCATCTGCCGAAATAACCCGCAAGGCCGCCGAGAATGATGCCGATGATGACTTCGAAGAAGACACCGATAAAGCCGATCAGCAGGGAAACCTGACCGCCGTACATCAGACGTACCAAAACGTCCATGCCGTCCTTATCCGTGCCGAAGAGATGCTCCTTGCTCGGATTTGCATAGCGATCAAGCAGCAGCGAAAGCTCTTCGTGATTGACAATATACTGACCGTTGTCATTTTGAATGGTATAGCTCTTCTCGGTGCCGTCCGCTTCCATAAAGGTAACCTCAGTCTCAAGAACGCCGTCCGCCTTCATCTGTAGCAGCGTCTCTTCTACGAAGAGGATAAACTCGGGCGTAATCCGGACGTCAGCCATTTTTGCATTGAGAATGAAGTTGCCGACATAGGCATACTCCTCGCCGTCCGCATAGAGCATGGCGGAATTCTCATTGGCTTCTTCGAGACGATACTCAACGCCGTCAACGACAAAGTTATCCGCCCCGCCGCTCAGCGCCTGAAGCGCATCATAGCGAACGGTATAAGAGGGGGTAGAGCCGTCCACCGTCGCGAAGGAAATCGTACTTGCAAAGCCGATTTCTGCATAGCTGCCGATATTATAGGAGTTCTTGCCGCTCTTTTCGACAGAGTAGGTCTCGCCGTTGTATACAAGCTCCGTCTCGCCCTTTTCAATGGCGTCAATGATTGCTTGCTCGGTGGCAGCGTCGAGATCGGTGTCAAAGATATAGTTTCCTGCCAAGGTATCCACCTTCGCAAAAACAGTCATGCCGTCCACGCCATAAAACTCATCGGAATACTTTTCCAGCGTATAAGTCATGCCGTCGACTTCAAAGGAATCCTCGCCCTTGTTGATCGCGGGAAGAATATAACGCTGTGCGGAAGACGGAAGCGCATCAGCGCCCTCCGGCGTGCTGATTGTCACGTCAGAAACATAAGTGCCCTGCGCATAGAGCTTGTACAAATAGTCCTCTTTATAAAACTTCTGCGTCTCCTCATATTCCATAAAGAGAGGGCCGACAAAAGAGAACAGGAACATAAAGATGATAATACACAGTCCAACAATCGCCAAACGGTTACGAAAGAAACGCTTCATAACCAGCATGGTCGGCGAAAGGACTTTGACACGCTGCTCGTCATCGAGCGCCGTGGAGGTGCTGATATGAGAGTCCTGCTTTTTCAGTTCGTCTTTCTTTTTCATATTGCTCCTCCTTTCTCAGTTGACACGCACGCGCGGATCAACCACGGCATAGAGGATGTCCGAAATCAGGGTGCCGACAAGAACCAAAAGCGCCATAAAGGTCATATAGAACATGGTGAAGGGAATATCACCGCCGACCATCGCCTCATAGGAGATATAGCCGATGCCGGGAATCTGGAACAGCTGCTCTGTAATCATAGCGCCGCTGAACAGACCGGGCAAGCTGCCGCCCACAATGGTAACCAGCGGAATGAGGGTATTTCTGAACGCATGATGGTTAATCACGCGATTTTCGGGAACACCCTTTGCGCGCGCCGTACGGATATAGTCTGAGTTCAAAACCTCCAACATATTCGTTCGGGTATAGCGCATCAGACTACCAACACTAACCAGTGTCAGCGTAAGGATTGGCAAAATCATATGTTTTGTCATATCCATGAATTTTCCAAAGCCGCTTAGGAATTCATAATCTCTGCCGACAATACCGTAAAGATCGAACCAGCCGAGCTTTACGGAAAACACATATTTCAAAAGTGTGGCAATATAGAACGTAGGCAGCGAAATGCCTAACAATGCGCACACGGTAATTGCATAGTCAGTCTTGCTGTACTGCTTACGGGCAGAAAGGATGCCGAGCGGAACAGCAATCGCGATTTCGAGGACGAAAGTAATTGCGCCAAGAACAACAGAATACCAAATAACGTCTTTAAATTTGTCAATCACAGGCTGGTTATACTGCCAAGAATCACCGAAGTTTCCTTGGAAGACGTTGCCGAGCCACTTAAAAAAGCCGACAAAAACATTGTCGTTATAGCCATAGGCGTCACCCAGTTGGGCGAGCCACTCTTGATAACTTTTTGCGCCGGGAAGCGAGGCCTTCTGTCTTGCGATACGCTCAACGTAATCGGTCGGAAGGGCACGCATCAGGGCGTAAATGACCAACGCCACAAAGAACAACACGAAAATGTTGATCACTGTGCGCTTTGCAATAAATTGCTTCATAGTTCACGCTCCCGCAACTGTTAGATTTCAAACTGGTATGGCCCGTCGAAATTTTGGGGTTCCGGCGGGCCATATCGTCTGAGTTAGTATCTACTTAATTTCAGAAAATGCCGAAGAATTACTTCATTTCGAGGTTCTCAATCTCAGCCATCCAGCCATAGAAGGTTGTGATGTCCGGAGTGATGGTCGCCGTGTTGACACGCTCCTCGGAAGCGATAACGATGTTCTGTCTCTGGTAGACAGGAACCTCAACCGCCCAGTCAAGGATGATGTCAAGGCATTCCTTATAGGTCGCCTTACGGAAGGACTGATCGTCAGAAGTACGGGCCTCAACAATGAGCTTATCCAGCTCGTTGTCGCGGATGTGGTAGTGGTTGGAATCGGAACCGCCATCACCAACGACATTGGTGGAATAATAGACCTGATACATATCCGGGTCAATCGTTGCACCCCATGCAGCGCACCACATGTTCTGCGTGCCGGCATCGAGGGCATCCCACAGTTCGTTGGAATCGGCCGGGTCATAAACGACCATCGTGATACCGATCTGTGCCAAGGAGTCGCGAGCTTCCTGAAGGATTGCGAAGGAGGGGTGATCACCGCTGCCGTCGCCGGGGATGATAACCTGATATTCCAGAGAAGCGCCTTCCGGAGCAGCAACGACCTTGCCGTCTTCGACGGTGAAGCCGGCAGCTTCGAAGAAGCCGAGTGCCGCGTTGCGGGCAGCTTCATACTTTTCTTCCGGAGTCATGTCGGCAGTGTAGATCGGGTTGCCGTCAACGTCGACGGAGTAAGCAAGCTGGTAGCCGGGATCGGAAGCCTGCGGAGCAGCCCAAGAGGTGCTGGAGATCGGGTACTCGATGACGCTTGCCGCGTCGCCGTAGTAGGAGTCAATCGCCATTTCACGATAGACAGCGATGACGGTAGCAAAGGCCTTGCGGAGATCCTTGGAAGCCTCGCTGGAGGGATCGTCGCCAACGCACATGGTGTCAGCATTCAGGCCGATGTAGCCATAGCCGAGGTTGTCAACGCTGTTGGTGTAGATACGGTCGCCGCTCAGCTCGCCGTTGCTGTTGAGGTCGCGGATCTGGTTGAACTTCTCAACGGAGCCGGAGGGATCGGTGATGTCGATAACGCCGGTGTCGATACCGGAGATCTTATCGGCCTCGAGGGTTTCCTTGAACTGAACGTTCACGGTCTTCGGGCAGCCCTTGTAGTAGAGCTCGTTGGCCTCGAAGTAAACAACGCGGTTCTCGTACTTGACAAACTTGTACGGGCCTGCGCCGAGGGGCTGGGTGGTCTTCGCCTGAACGCCCGACAAATCTTGGAAATCAAAGCCGTACTGGCCTTCGTCCGGATTCCACTTGGAAGCGTCGCCGTAGTAGTGCATCGGAGCAACGGTGATGCCGCAGACCTGATAAACAGCCGCAGCGTCGAAGCCGTTCGCAACGACCTCAACCTCGTAATCGTTCAGCATGGTGATGCCGGAGATAGAGGTGACGCCCTTGCCGCCCATGGCCTCGTCCTGAGGACCATAAGTGCTGATGAAGGAAGCCTTTGCAGCGTCAACAACGCTTGCGCCTTCTTCGCCGGTTGCTTCAGTATCAAAGAAAGCAACGGGATCGTTCTCGTATGCAGCCTTGGTAGCGGCAACATAGTCGTCGATGGTGACTTCGGAGATCGCCTTGGTCACATCGCCCTCAGCGTCTGCGTAGGTGAAGTTGCCCTCGCCGTCCGTAGCGCCAAAGCCCCACATGACCATACCGAAAGCGATCTGGTCTGCCTCGTTGGCGAGGTCGCCGTCGGGCATGTAGTCAGGCTGATAGCCTGCGTAGTTATTGTTGACATAGTTGACAATCATCATGCACTGGTCAGCCCAGGCAGCGTCGAGGCAGCCGTAGTAAGCAACGGACAGCTCGTCAGCTTCGTCAACAGCACCGGCTTCAAAGTAGCCGTCAGCCAGTTCCGCATACTTCGCATAGACCTCATCGGTGGTCTGGGTGCGGTAGTTCTGCAGACCCTGGATGTCAACGGAGTACAGGGTGGAGGAGCCTGCGTAGGTCGGATCGCAGAGGACATAGTAGGTGAAGAGGATGTCCTTCGCGGTCAGGGGCTCGCCGTCGGAGAATACGAGGTCGTCACGGATCTTAACGTGATAAGTAGTGGTGTCGCTCGCATCGTCATAGTTGACGGAGATGTCGGCCGGGCCGGTGTAAGTATAGTCCGTGCCATTGTAGGGGATGGTCTCGCCCTCGATGGCGTTGTAGACGATAGCGCCGGTACGGTCGGTGGTCATGATGCCGAGGGAAACCATGCCGACAACGTCCTGATCGTAAGCAGTATCCGCATAGAACGGGCTGAACTTCTCGGAGAAGGGCAGGTAACCAACGACAAGGGGGGTGGACTCGTTAGAGCCGTTGTCGGTGGAAGCTTCCGGCGTGCTAGCGGTAGTGCTGGCATCGGAAGATGGCGTAGTCGCTTCTTCCTCTTTGCAGCCGGCGAACAGGCAGGCTACCATGCAGAGGGCAAGAAGCAGTGCGATGAACTTCTTCATTTTCTTACCTCACTTTTCAGATTTATCTAAAACAGCACAACTGCGCGCCGGACACGCACATTTGGTCTGCATAGACGCAAAAGCAAATGCTTTTTATTTATTATACAAGAAAATGTGAACTTTTCAAGACTCTTTTTGCGAATACTGTGACAAAAATAGCAAAAGCCGCTATTGCTTTTTTGTTTATTTTTCACGATTGCCGTTGTTTTTTGCCGAATGATTTTCAACGACTGTGAATGTTTTTCCACTTCTGAGGATAAATGCCGTAGCGGTTGCAGCCAAACAGACCGCCGCACCGACCAAAGCATATGTGTCATCGGGATAAGAGGCGCTGCCGACAAGCACCCGAATGACTTCTCCGACGGTCAGCCAAAGCGCCAGAATTGCGCTTGCCAGCGTTGTGCCGAAGAAATTTCGGAAGCAGCCGCGGTACACGTCAATGCGCATGGGCAGCTCGGCGAATTGCAGGCGGACGGCGGAATAGACCGTCATGCCGAGCGGAAGCCACGCCAGCGCCCAGGGCAGAACGCAGTACCAGCAGTCATCGGAGGGACCCGCCTGCGCCTGCAAGCCGCAGAGCACCCACGCGCCCACACAAATCAGGGACAGCAGCAGCATCAGCACCCGAAAGACGCGGAATTGCTTCTCCGTCCCGTCAAAATGATAATACTCGCCGATATAGATCGGTTTGGACGGGTCGGAGAGATTGTTCACATAGTTTTCGCGGTAGATCTTGCGGTTCATCATGAGAGGCTGTTCTCCTTCAACCAGTCGCGGATGCCCGCGCCGACGTCCTTAATCGTTCCCTGCTCATAGGGCACGCGCAGTCCGGCGCTATGGCAGAGCTCTGCAAAGGTCATGGTGCCTGCTTTATCCACGAACGCAAGGTAGCGCTTCCACGCCTCGTCCTTATCCTTCATGGAAAGCGTCCAAAGCTGGAAGGCAACGGTCTGCGCCATGCAATAATCAATATAGTACAGCGGATGCAGATAGACGTGCAGCTTCCACTGCCAGTGGGAATATCTGCCGTAGAAGGGCAAATTGTCCATATCGAGCCACGGGCGGTACTTATGCTCCAGCTCCTCCCACACGGCATTGCGCTCGTCGGGCGTCAGGTTCTCGTTTTCGTACATCCGATGCTGGAATTCGTCGATCATGCAGCCGTAGGGGATGAAATCGAGGCTGTCTTCGCAGTGCGCCAGCTCATATTTTGCGGTGTTCGCGCCGAAGAAATTCTTATGATAGTCCTGCGTCAGGAATTCCATGCTCATGGAGTGGCACTCGCAGGCTTCAATGGTCGGCTCCTGCAAGCTGGGATGAATGTCGGAATGCATTGCGCGGTAGAAGGCAAAGGCATGCCCCGCCTCATGGGTCAGCACATCGACATCGTCCGACGTGCCGTTGAAGTTGGAGAAGATGAAGGGCATCCGATAGGTGGGGAAAGCGGTGCAATAGCCGCCGGGCGCCTTGCCCTCACGGGAGAGGACGTCGAACAGCTCGCCATCAAACATCTCTTCGATGAATCCCTTTGTCTCAGGGCTGAGGTTTTGGTACATTGCCTTGCCTGCCGACAAAATCTCCTCCGGCGTGCCCTCCGGCTTCGCGTTGCCGTCGGCAAAGCGGAATTTATCGTCATAAATGCACAGGCGGTCAACCCCGATGCGCTTGCGCTGCGCCTCCTTGACCTCCGCAATGATCGGCACCAAGTCGCGGGCGATCTGCTCGCGGAACTCGTTCAGCTCCTTCGCGCCGTAGCAGTTTCTACCGAGGCGGTCATAGCCGAGCTGAATGTAATTCTCGTAACCGAGCATCCTGCCCTGCGCGTTGCGGTTCTTGACAAGCTTATCGTAGATCTCATCCAGCTCCTCGCGATGGGCGTCAAACGCCTTGCCCTCGACCTCAAAGGCGGCGCGGCGGACGGCGCGGTCAGGACTCTCTTTATATTTGCCCAGCATCGGAAGCGGCATCGTCTGTCCGTCAAACTCGACGGTCAGTCCGGCATAGAGCTTCTGATACTGCGCTTCAAGCTTGCTTGCCTCCTGCATGAGCGGGATCAGCTCCGGCTTGAAGCTGCGGCGGGCAATCTCCAAATTCTTGAACAGCAGACTGCCGTAATGCGCCTCCAGCTCCGCGCGGAAGGGGGAATCCAGCAGGGCGATATTGACCTCTTGCGAACCCTCCTCCAGTTCGGGGCCAGCCTCATCAAAGAATTCGCGTTCCGCCTCATAGAACGGATCGGCGGTATTGATGGTATTGCGGACATAGGCAAGAGAGCCAAGCGTTTGAACCTCCTGCATCTTCGCCGTGACGGTGTCAAACAAAGTGATCTGCTCCTGCGCGGAAGCGGCATTTGTGATCGCCTCGGCTGCTTCGTGAAGCTCCCGCTTCAGCGCCGCAACGTCAGGGCGCGAGTAGGGATATTCGGAAAATTTCATGGAATAACTCCTTTCGTATCGGTATTATACTGCAAGTAAGGAGGCGAAGCTACACCCGCAAGCAAACCTTCTCATGCTCGCCCGCCTCGGATAGCCGTCCCTACATTATATAATAATATAATATATAGGTATATGCGCTGCTTTGCAAATTGGTTACTGCTGCGTCAAGAGAATGCAGAAGCCGTCCTTTTGGAGAGTGTATGCCGCGCCGTCAAAGTCCGTGTTGCAGCCGAACGCCATCGCTCCGCCGCTGACAAGCCACGGTTTATCGGACTGGTTGACATAAATCATCGCGGTCGTATTGCCGTCGCTGCGAGTAAAGGCGATCCTGCCGCCGCCCGCCTGCGTCACACGCACATCGCCGTTTTTCAAAACGGCAAGCGTGTTTTTCATATGGCATAGGGCGGTATAATACGCCTGTAGATCCGTATCCTCCGCACCCCACGGATAACAGCGGCGGCAGAACGGATCCTCAAAGCCCTCCATGCCTGCCTCGTCGCCATAATAAATGCTCGGCATTCCCGGCAGGGTGAATTGCAGGAACGCCGCGCGCTTGAGCTTTGCAATGGCGAGAGCCCGCGCGTTGGCAGACAGATAGCGCTCCGCTTTCTCCTCCTTCGGCCCGTAAAAGCAATCGCCCAAAATCGTCAAGATACGCGGGGTATCATGCGTTCCGAGATGATTCATCACACAGGCAAGCACCTGCGGCGGGTAGTTTTCGGCAATTGTCATCACCGCAGCTCCAAAGCCCTGTCCGTCGTCCGCACCCGTGACATAATTCAAAATCGCGGTACGCCACGGGTAGTTCATCACGCTGTCCAGCTCGGCATCCACAAAATAGCGGCGCGAAACGCTGTAGGCGCGCTTGTTGGAGGCATCCTCCCAAACCTCGCCGAGCAGAAGCGCCTCCGGGTTGATCTGACGGATGCGCTTTTTGAGGCGCAGCACAAATTCGTCGGGCAGCTCGTCCACCACATCGAGGCGGAAGCCGTCCGCGCCGAGCGCCAGCCAGTGCGCCACGACGGAGTCCTCGTCCTCAATAATATAGTTGAGGTAGGATTCCTCCAGCTCCTCCACGCACGGCAGCGTCCGAATCCCCCACCATGCCTCGTATTGATCGGGATAGTGCGAGAAGCGGTACCACTTCCGATACGGCGAGTCAGGGTCGCTGACCGCACCGCCGCCAAACACTCCGTCTGCGTCGAAGTAGACGCTGTTGCTGCCCGTATGGGAGAAGACACCGTCCAAGATCACGCGGATGCCGCGCCGGTGCGCCTCGTCGCAGAGGTCACGGAAGTCCTGCTCCGTGCCGAGCATCGGGTCGGGGCGCTTATAGTCCGCCGTGTCGTAGCGGTGGTTGGAATATGCCATAAAAACGGGGTTCAAGTAAAGAATGCCGACGCCGAGCTGCTGCAAATAGGGCAGCTTCTCGCGAATACCGTTGAAATTCCCGCCGAAAAAGTCCTTATTCCAGACCGTTCCGTTCTCGTCCGGACGGTATTCGGGTGTTTCGTTCCAATTTTCATGGATCGTATAGGGGCGGAGCTTGTCCGTCAGATCACAGTCGCCGCGCTTGCAGAAACGATCCGGCATGATTTGATACATGACCGCGCCGCGCGCGTAGTCCGGCACGGTGAAGTCCGACGGGATCACGCTGAGCTGCCACTTTTCCCCTGCCTCCATGTTGGTGCCGTCGCCCTGCTTGAACAGGCGGAAGCCGCCCTCGGACTTCGTCACATAGAACCAGTAATAATACAGTCCACGTTCCGCAAGGGAAAGCTCGCAGCGGTAAAGCACATAGTCCTCTTCCTGCCTCTCCGGCGCAAAGGGATAGTCCCCAACCGGCGCACCGTCGCAGTTTTCCAGCACAAGGCGCACGCCGGTCGCGCCGCTGGTACGCGGAATAGAAATGTGCAGAACGCAGTTTTCCCCCGTTCGGAGCGTGCCGAACGGGGTTTTATACTGCGCTGCTTTACTGTCATACAGGATCCGCATGGGATTACTTCAGATGCCAAATGTTCTCGGCATATTCCTCGACTGCGCGGTCGGAGGAGAAAATGCCTGCTTTGGCAATGTTGACAAGAGACATATTGCGGAATCTCGGCTGATCAAGGTAGGTCTCGGAGACGACCCGCTGCGCGCGGGCGTAATCGTTGAAGTCCGCAATGGTCATATACGGATCGGGCGTGCCGAAGCGGTTCGTGAGCAGGGAGCTGACCAGATCGTCAAAGCGCTGCCCCAGCTCGCCGCTCGTGAGCATATCGAGCACGTCCCTCAGCTCGGGCGTAAGGAACTCCGTAGGTGCGTAGCCGCGCTGCCACAGCGCCTCAACCTCATGCGCCTTCATGCCGAAGAGGAAGATATTCTCATCGCCGACCTGCTCGTGAATCTCCACATTCGCGCCGTCGAGCGTGCCGATGGTGACCGCGCCGTTGATCATGAGCTTCATGTTGCCCGTGCCGGAGGCTTCCTTGCCCGCGACGGAAATCTGCTCGGAGATATCGGCTGCGGGAATGATGATCTCAGCAAGCGAAACCTTGTAGTCCTCGATAAAGACAACCTTGAGCTTGTCGCGCACCTCGGGATCGGCCTCTAAGAATTTCGAAACGGCAACGATCAGGCTTATGGTCTGCTTCGCGCGGATATAACCCGCCGACGCCTTTGCCGCGAAAATAAAGGTGCGCGGTACGAACGGCGCGGAGGGATTTGCCTTAATCTGCCGGTAGAGATACAGAACATGGAGGATATTCAGAAGCTGGCGCTTGTACTCATGCAGGCGCTTAATCTGGATATCAAAGATCGAATCGGGATCGACACGCACGCCGTTCTGCTTTGCGATCAGCGCGGCAAGGCGCTCCTTGTTCTTACGCTTGATGGCGGCGAGATCGGCCAGCACCTTCTCCTCATTCTGATATTTCAGCAGCTTTTCCAGCTCGCGGGCGTCGCGCTTGAAGCCGTCGCCGATGAGATCGGTCAGGTAGTCCGTCAGCAGCGGGTTGGACTGGCACAGCCAGCGGCGGTATGCGATGCCGTTCGTGACATTGAGGAAGCGGTCGGGCGTGATCTGGCAGTAATCGCGGAAAATGCCGTTGCGCAGGATATCGGTATGCAGCTTGGAAACGCCGTTGACCTTATGGCAGGCAGCAAGGCAGAGATTTGCCATGCGCACCTCGTTGTTGGCAATGACCGCCATGTAGTTGATCTTGCCCCAGTCGTTCGGATAGACGGTGTTGAGCTGCTCAATCAGGCGGCGGTTGATCTCCACGCAGATGGAATAGACGCGCGGGAGCTGCTCACGGAACAGATCGACGCTCCAGCGCTCGAGCGCTTCGCTCATGACGGTGTGGTTGGTATAGGACAGGGTCTTGCAGGTGATATCCCACGCCTGATCCCAGCCGTACTCGTGCTCGTCGATGAGCAGGCGCATCAGCTCCGGCACACACAGCGCCGGATGGGTGTCATTGATATGGATGGCGACCTTATCCGCCAAATTATCGAACGTATGATACTTCTTATAGTGCTTTTTCAGGATACTCTGCAAAGAGGCAGACACCAGCAGGTACTGCTGCTTCAGGCGCAGGCGCTTGCCCTGAATATGGTCGTCAGCGGGGTAGAGCACCTTGGAAATCGTCTCTGCCATCGCGTTCTGCTCCAGTGCGCGGACGTAGTCGCCGCGGGAAAAGGCAGCCATATCAAAGCTCTGCGGCAGCTTTGCGCTCCATAAAATCAGGCGGTTGGCAGCATCGCTGTCATAGCCGGAGATAAACATATCATGCGGCACTGCAATGACAGAATTGTAGCCGACCTGCGCGACCTTAAAGCGGCCGTTATCGACCCACTCGCGCACCTCGCCGCCGAATTTGACCTCGACCGCGTCGTCCTCGCGGGCGCGGAGCCATACGTCGCCCATCTCCAGCCAGTTGTCGGGGAACTCCATCTGCCAGCCGTCGACAATCTTCTGACGGAAGATGCCGAACTCATAGCGAATGGAATAGCCCGTCACGTGATAAGCCAAACCAGTTGCCGCGTCCATATAGCAGGAGGCCAGCCTGCCGAGACCGCCGTTGCCGAGACCGGCGTCCGGCTCCAGCGCATAGATATCGTCAATATTGAAGCCCGCCTTTTTCAGGCCCTCTCGGCACTCGTTTTCAATGCCGAGATTGAAGAGGTTGTTGCGAAGGCTCGTGCCGACAAGGAATTCCATCGACATATAGTAGACTTCCTTCTGCTCCTTTTCGGCGCAGCGGTTATTGAAAAGGCGGTTTTTATCGTTCAGAAGCTCGCGCACAACCGTGCAGAGTGCACGATAGACCTGCTTCTCCGTTGCATCGGTCAGGGTGCTGCCGCAGGTGCGCTGCAGGGCCTCGTCCAATTCCTTCATCATATCGACCCGCTGCTCCTCGCGCAGCGGTTTTACTGCCTGCTTGGGTGTTTGCTTTTTCATGAGTCCTCCTAAGATTTTTATTTATTTACTCATCAGTTCTGTATAGAGCTGCATATATTCCGCGGCGGGCACCTGCCAGCTGAAGTCGCACTCCATATCATGCTTGGCAAGCTCGTTCCATCGGTCGCGATCATTATAGTATAAGCCGACCGCGCGGTCAATGGCGCCGAGAAAATCATCCGCGTTATAGCTCTGGAAGGTAAAGCCTCTTCCCTCCCCCGTCGCCCCGTTGTAGGGGGGAACGGTGTCACGCAGGCCGCCCGTGGAGGCGACAATGGGAACGGTGCCGTAGCGCATGGCAATCAGCTGCGATAAGCCGCATGGCTCAGACTTTGAGGGCATCAGGTACATATCCGCACCGGCGTAGACCCGCGAGGCAAGCTTTGAGTCAAAGCACAGACACACGGCAACGCGTCCGGGGTACTGCTTTGCATACGCGCTCAGGGCATATTCATATTGCTTTTCCCCCGTGCCGACTATGACGAGCTGCACCTCTCGCTCCATCAGGCGGTTTGCAATAAAGCACAAAAGGTCAATACCCTTGTGCCCCGCAAGGCGCGTGACCATTGCCAAAATCGGCGCGTCGGTATCCGTCCGCAGCCCCAGCTCTTCCCGCAGAGCGCGCTTGTTGTCCCATTTCCCGAGCATTTTCTGCGCGCTGTAGTTTGCGGCAAGCGCGGCGTCCGTCTCGGGATCATACACGCTCGTGTCAATGCCGTTGGTGATGCCCCAAAGCCACGCGCCGCGCAGCACACCGTCCAAACGATGGGCATAGTAAGGATAGCGCAGCTCCTCGGCATAGGTTTTCGAGACGGTCGTCACAATGTCCGCGACCTCAATGGCGCCCTTCATCACGTTGATTGCGCCGTCGAAGGTCAGCTTGCCGCGATAGCATTCCGGCAGGCCGAGGGTGTTGTCAAAGAAGGAAGTATCCGCCCAGCCCTGATACTCGACATTGTGGATCGTAAAGACGGTCTTCGTCGCGGGGCACCATGTGCCGTACAGCGCGCGGCAATAGATAACAGCCATGGCAGCCTGCCAGTCGTGGCAGTGCAGAATATCCGGCTTGAAGTCCAAATAATACAGCGCCGCCATGACCGCTTTAGAAAAATAAGCAAAGCGTTCGCCGTCGTCAAAGTCGCCGTAGATCGTGCCGCGCGCGCCGAAATAATAGTCATTGTCGATAAAATAAACCTGCAATTTTTTGCGGCGCGATTTCAGGCGCAGAATACCGACATAGCTCTCGCGCCAAGACAGGTCGATGGAAAAGGAGCCGACCTGCTCAACCTCGATCGCGCTGTTCTGCTTGATGCGCTTATAGTACGGCAGGAATAGGCAGACCTCATTGCCCCGGAGCTTCGCAAGCTCCGTAGGAAGTGCCTGCATCACATCTCCGAGGCCGCCTGTTTTGACAAAAGGGGCGGCTTCGGAGGCTACCATTGCAATTCTCATACAATCTCTCCTCGTTTCAATACCAGCGGATGCTCCTTCGTACCGCGCAGAACGGAGCCGGGACGCACGATCACATCCTTATCCAAAATAACACATTCCAGCTCCGCGCCCTCGCCGATCACCGTGCCCTGCATAATGACGCTGTCGCGCACGACCGCGTTCTTGCCGAGCTTCACGCCGCGGAACAAAACGGAATGGCTCGCGCTGCCCTCTAAGGTGCAGCCGTCGGCGACGATGCAGTCGTCGATCTCGGAGAATTCTCCGTAATAGGCAGGTACCTCGTCACGCACCTTGGTATAGATCGTGCGGTTGGGTCGATTAAACAGCCCGTGCCGGATCTCGGGGTCAATGAGCGCGAGGCTGTTGCGGTAAAACTCCACCGTGCTCTCGTTGAAGAGGGCAACACCTTGGAAGCGGTAAGCATTGATCCGCATTCCCTCCTCGGCAAAGCCGTGCATCACGAGATCACGCTCAAAGCGATAACGGTTGTGCGCCACCGCCTCCGTCACCTCGCGGATCAGCCGCTCGCGGCTGATGACGAAGATCCCCATGGAGGCAAGATAGCTCTCATCGGCGCAGTAATCCACGGCGATATCGGTCACGCAGTTTTCCGCGTCCACTTTCACTGCCATGTCAAGCTGCTTCTTTCCGTTGCTGATGCCGTCCTTGACGACGACGGTTACCTCCGCGCCGGAGGCAATATGATGCTCAATAACCTCGCGGAAATCAATCGCGCACAGGACGCCGCTGTCCACCAAAACGATATAGTCCTCCTTGGAATGCACTAAGAAGGACATTGCGGAGTTGAGCGCGTCCAGCTTGCCGCGGTAGGAACTGTTGTGGTCGGCGGCAAAGGGCGTGAGGAACTCCAAACCGCCCTCCTCAAGGTCAAGGTCCCACTCCTGTCCGGAGCCGATGTGGTTCATCATGGACTGATAATTATGCTTGGTGATGATGCCGATATGACGGATACCGGAATTGGTCATATTGGACAGGGAAAAGTCGATCTGACGGTAGCGTCCGCCGTAGGGCAGCGACGCCATGGTGCGCTTATTGGTCAGCTCGCCGAGGGAGCTGTCATAGATATTCGCAAAGATGATACCCATTGTAGTCATGGTTTGATTCCTCCCTTTCCCTGTTTTAATAAATTTCTCCGGGTTTGACGGTCTGGTTCGCCTCAATCGTCTTTTTCTTTCCGATGACGCTGATCTTCTTTGCCTCATCGGGCGCGAAGCTGCCGCCGATCACCGCGCCGCGGCAAATGTGGCAGTCCTCGCCGATGATGGCATGACGGATGATCGCACCCGTCTCAATGACGACATTCGGCATAATCACGCTGTCTTCCACAATCGCGCCCGCTTCAACCGTGCAGCCGGTGGAGATGATGGAATGCGTAATGCTGCCGTAGATCTCACAGCCTTCGGCGATGAAGCTGTTAATATTCTTCGATTCCTTTGCAATGAAGCTTGAGGGCATGGCGTAGTTTCTGGCATAGATGCGCTGCCCCTTCTCACCATAGAGATTGAAGGCAGGCTCCGTGCCCAGCAGCTCCATGTTCGCCTCCCACAGGGAGTTAATCGTGCCGACATCCTTCCAGTAGCCGCGGAATTCATAGGCAAAGAGCTTATGTCCCGTCTTCAGCAGCGCCGGAATGACATTCTTGCCAAAGTCGTTTTCGGAGGTCGGATCCTCCTCGTCCGCGATCAGGAATTCTCGCAGGACGCTCCATTTGAAGATGTAGATGCCCATAGAGGCGTTCGTGCTCTTCGGATGCTTGGGCGTCTCCTCAAATTCATAGATTTCACCGTCTTCCCTCGTGTTCATGATGCCGAAGCGGCTCGCCTCCACGAGGGGCTCGGTACGCACAGCGATGGTGCAGTCGGCGTCCTTCTGCTCGTGGTAGCGGAGCATGGCGGCGTAATCCATCTTGTAAATATGGTCGCCAGAGAGGATCAGCACATTGTCCGGATCGTAGCGCTCGATGAAGGGGATATTCTGGTAGATCGCGTTCGCCGTGCCCTTATACCACTCGGACTTTTTGCTGCGGGCATAGGGCGGCAGCACCTGTACACCGCCGTGCGAACGGTTCAAGCGCCACGGCTGACCGTTGCCGATGTACTCGTTCAGCTCCAAGGGCTGATACTGCGTGAGAATGCCGACCGTGTCGATGCCTGAGTTAACACAGTTGGACAGAGGGAAATCAATGATGCGGTATTTTCCACCGAAGGGGACAGCGGGCTTTGCGGTGTTCTCCGTCAATACCATCAGGCGGCTGCCCTGACCGCCTGCTAACAGCATGGCAACACAGTGCTTTTTCTGAAAGTTCATGCGCACATCTCCTTTTTCTTAATTGGTTGAATTCCGTCTTGCGATCCCACGCCTGTGGGAGGTGTTTCCTTGGTTTACTTGGCTTTTGTGGTTTTCTTTGTTCCCGTTGCTTCCTTTTTCTTCCTCGGCGCGGCCTTTTTCTTATAGAAGGCGACGGACATCGGCGCAATGGTGAATTCGCCGGAGAACGGCAAATCGTGCAACGGTTCCTTCTCCGCCGTGACGGTGGGAAGCACCGTCCCGCTGCCGCCGTACTTTTCGTCGTCGCTGCTGAAGACCGGCTCATATTCGCCCGCGCGCGGCAGGCCGAAACGATAATGCTCACGCAGGACCGGGCAGAAGTTGCACACGCAGATCAGTTCTCTGCCTCTGCGGTCAATGCGTCGGAAGACAATTACACTGTTGCAGTAATCATCCACGACGATCCAACGGAAGCCCTCCCAGTCGGAGTCATTGTTCCACAGGCTGCTGTGGTCGAGATAGAAGTGGTTCAGGTCGCGGACATAGTCCTGCATCTGCTTGTGGCGCGGATATTCGAGCAGGAACCAGTCAAGCTGGCCCTTTTCGTTCCACTCGGCAAACTGCGCGAACTCATTGCCCATGAAGCTGAGCTTTTTGCCCGGATGCGCCATCATGTAGCCGTAGAAGGCACGCAGATTGCTGAACTTCATATCATATTCGCCGGGCATCTTATTGATGAGCGAATTCTTGCAGTGAACAACCTCATCGTGCGAGAGCGGCAGAATGTAATTCTCCGAATACGCATAGGTCATGGAGAAGGTGAGCTGATTGTGGCTGCCCTTACGGTAGAGCGGGTCGAGCGACATATATTTCAGCGAGTCATTCATCCAGCCCATGTTCCATTTAAAGAGGAAGCCGAGTCCGCCGTCGTAGTCGGGCTTTGTGACCATCGGGAAGGCGGTGGATTCCTCCGCGGCCGTGATGGCGTTACGGCGGACGGAGAAGACCGCGCGGTTCAGCTTGCGCAGGAAGGCAATCGCCTCTAAATTCTCCTTGCCGCCGAACTTGTTCGGGTGGTATTCTCTCCTGCCGTAGTCAAGGTAGAGCATCGCGGCAACCGCGTCCACACGCAGGCCGTCAACATGGTACATCTCCAGCCAGTAGATCGCATTGGAGATCAGGAACGACTGCACCTCGCCTTTTCCGAAGTCGAAAATGCGGGTTGTCCAGTCGGGGTGCTCGTTCATCATCGGGTCGGACAGCTCATAGCAGCAGGTGCCGTCGAACTCGTATAGGCCGTATTCGTCCTTCGGGAAGTGCGCGGGAACCCAGTCAAACAGAACACCGATGTCCGCCTGATGGCATTTGTCAATGAATTTCATGAGCTGCTTCGGATCGCCGTAGCGGGAGGTCGGGGCGTAGTACCCGGTGACCTGATAGCCCCACGAGGGATCGTAGGGATACTCGGACAGCGGCATCAGCTCAATGTGGGTATAGCCCATCTCCTTCAGGTAGGGAATCAGTTGATCCGCAAGATCCTCATAGTTATGTACGCTGCCGTCGGGCTTGCGCTTCCATGAGCCGAAGTGCATCTCATAAATGTTCATCGGGCTGTCAAGGAGCTTGCGCTTGCCCTGCTTGCGGCGGTAGGCGGCGTCTCCCCATACATAGCCGTCGAGCGTACAGATACGGCTTGAGTTTTCGGGCAGCTTCTGCATTTGGAAGCCGTAGGGGTCTGCCTTATAGACCGTCGAACCGTTGGCACGGCGGACGAAATATTTATATGCCTGCCCCTCCTGCGCATTGGCTGAAAAGGCCTCCCAAATGCCGTTTTTCACAAGCGTCATCGGCATATCCTCGGGATTCCAGAAATTCCAGTCACCCGTGACGCTGACGCCCTTCGCGTGCGGCGCCCAGACGCGGAACACATAACCGTTTACGCCGTCGCGCTGCTCGGGATGGCAGCCGAGGAAGGTATACGCCCGCAGCTCATCGCCGTCGGAAAAGCGTTTAATTGCATTCAGTAAGTTTTGATCCATGTTTTGCCTCCTTTAGTATATGGCATAAAGATGAATATGCATCTTGATTATACCACTTTGCACAAAAATTGCAACTGTTTTCAAGAAAAACTGATAATACTGTTGTATTTTTCCTCGAGGTTGCAAGTTTTCTGTCTTTGGCAGTATTGTACGCCCGTTTCGGCGCAAAATATGCGGAATTCTGCCGTCGTGCCCCCTCCTTGCGCAAAATCCCACGGAAAAAACCGTTGCTTTTTCCCAACCTTTCGGAAGCTGCACCGCTTCTTCCCACTTTTTTGAGGCAAATTTGCTTGACAAACGGCTTTTTCGGGAATAAGATAAAGGATATGGCAAACGCTCAAATTGATATCAAAGGAGGGAACAGGTCATGGATGCTGGGAGTACCGGCGGCACATCGGCAGGCCGAAGTCCGAGGCAGCGCCGCATGCATTGGCGCTGTTCCCCATAACCCGATAGGTCTGCCGTGCCGACTTCCCGATCTCTGATCAAAATGCTATGAAACAGGAGGTCAGAACCGATGGCAGAGCATAACGTCACCGTAGAAAGCACGCTGGACGCGCTTTTGAGCGAAAAAAAGTACGCCACAATCCGCGACATCCTCTCGACGATGAATCCCGCCGACATCGCCTCGGTGTTCGACGAGATGGAGGAGGAGCGTCTGCCGCTGCTGTTCCGGCTGCTGCCGAAGGAGCTTGCGGCGGAGGCGTTCGTCGAGATGGAGCCGGAGGCGCAGGAGCTGCTGATCCGCGGCTTCTCAGATTCCGAGCTGCGCGAGGTGCTCGACGAATTATATGTTGACGACGCGGTCGATATCGTCGAGGAGATGCCCGCCAACGTCGTGCGGCGCATTTTGTCGCAAGCCGATCCGCAGATGCGCAAGGAGATCAACGAGATCCTGCGCTATCCCGAAAATTCCGCCGGCTCGATCATGACGACGGAATATGTCTCCCTGCGCCCGAACATGACGGTGGAGGAATCCATTCTCCGCATCCGCCGCACGGGCGTGGACAAAGAGACTATTTATACCTGTTATGTTACCAAAAACCGCACTCTGATCGGTTTGGTCACCGTCAAGGATCTGCTCTTGGCGCAGGACGACGAGACGACCATTGAGGAGATCATGGAGACGAATGTCATCTCCGTCAACACCCACACCGATCAGGAGGAAGTCGCGCGGATGTTCTCAAAATACGACTTCCTCGCCCTGCCCGTGGTGGATGCGGAGAGCCGCATGGTCGGTATCGTCACCTTCGATGACGCAATGGACGTCATGGAGGACGAGGTCACCGAGGATATGGAGATCATGGGCGGCATGACGCCGTCGGACAAGACCTATCTGCGTTCGACGGTATTCGATCTGTTCAAGCACCGTATTCCTTGGCTGATGCTCCTGATGGTCTCCGCGACCTTTACGGGACTGATCATCTCCGGCTTTGAAAACGCGCTTGCCGCACAGGTCGTGCTGACGGCGTTCATCCCGATGCTGATGGACACCGGCGGCAACTCCGGCTCGCAGTCCTCCGTCACGATCATCCGCGCCCTCTCCCTCGGCGAGGTCGAATTCCGCGATCTGCCGCGCGTTGTCTGGAAGGAGATCCGCACCGCCGTGATGTGCGGTGTGACGCTTGCCGTTGCCTGCTTTGTCAAAATCATGCTGGTTGACCGTCTGCTGCTCGGCAACAACGAGGTTACATGGCTGGTCGCCTTCGTCGTCTGCGTCACGCTGGCGCTGACGGTGCTGGTGGCAAAGATCATCGGCTGCTCGCTGCCGCTCTTGGCAAAAAAGCTCGGCTTTGACCCCGCAGTCATGGCAAGCCCGTTCATCACAACCATCGTCGATGCCCTCTCCCTGCTCGTCTACTTCGGCATCGCAAGCGCTCTGCTGCTCTGAATTTGATCTAAAGCAAAAGCGTCCGGCACACGCCGGACGCTTTTCACATTTATCATTTTTTACCGGCACCTTCTACATAACCGAACTCATAAGGTGAGATTGACTTTCATCCCGTTTTCCTTAAAGCCTTCATCATCGAGAAGACCGTCCCGCTTACAGGCGGTCGTCAGTGCCTCCATTTCCACGGAAAGGTCCAGCATATCATCTTCGAATAGGTTGGCATACTGTTTTTCCATAGCCGTTCGGATATCGTTGAGGCATGAGACAGTGTTTTCTGTAATCTCCGCAGTCGGCACACCGCTTTCCTCCAGCCGCACATATTTGAGAAGAATGCTCCCCAGCGTAGGCAGATAATAATTGAAAAACTGGCGTACCGCCGGAATATCCTCCGGCTGCTCCTTCAGTGTGCGGAGAATACGGTCGATGCTCCTGCAGATTTCTTCGCTTAGGGTACGGACGCGTCTGTCCTTTACGCGCATCTCCAGACGCCGCAGTTCCATGAGATTGGAACGGCCTTTCACAAGGATGGCATTCACGTCTGCCGATGCTTTTGTTCTTTCCTTTTCCTCCGGTTTTTGCCTTGAGAACACAATAACGAGCACTACCAGCAAGATCACCAGCAGCAGGGCGATCCCGGCGATCACGAGAAATACAGTGGACAGTGCCGGGAAAAAGTGCCGCAGGAAAAGGAAAAACGCTACCGCCCCTATCAGAAACAGTATTCCCGAGAATCCCGATGTTTTCCGATTCTTCACTTCTGCGTCCTCCTTTCCGAAAACCGAATGGCAGTAATATCAGTTCTTGATCTCCAGCAGCTTGTTTTTCAGCTCCGTTTCAATCCGGACAAGCTCCGTTTCAGCAGCCTTTCTTTTTGCGCGGCCCTCATTCTGAATGCGCAGGATCTCATCAAGCGTACCGATCAGTTGCTCGTTGGTGTGCTGTAGCGTCTCAATGTCTACAATGCCTCGTTCGCTTTCCTGCGCCACCTCAGCGCTCCCTGTTTTGAGCGCTTCTGCGTTCTTCCGCAGCAGCTCATTGGTCATATCCGATACTTTACGCTGCGCTTCCATTGCTTCTTTGGAATGTGCCATGCTCAAAGCCAGCACCATCTGATTCTTCCAAAGCGGAATGGTATTGTTGATGGTGGACTGTATTTTCTCGGACATCAAGGTATCGTTGTTCTGGATCAGGCGTATCTGAGGTGCCATTTGGATACTGATAGTTCTGGTCAGTTCCAAGTCATAGAGCTTTTTTTCAAACCGGTTGCACATGGCGGCGTAATCATTTGCGGCCTGTGCATCCTGTGCCTGCCCGGATAGTCTTGCACGTTCCCGCATAGCGGGCAGTGTCTCTGCACATTCCTTATCAAGCTTCTTTTTGCCTGCCAAAATGTACATCGTGAGTTCCTTGAAATAGGTAAGGTTTGCTTCGTACATCTTATCCAGCATGATGATATCGGTAAGCAGCCGATTCTGATGTCCTTCCAGTTCTTCGACGATTCTGTCAATATTTGTCTCCGCCTTGTCATACCGAGCCTTCAGCCGCGCGATTCGGCTTCCGGATTTCTTAAAAAGTCCCAAGAAGCCGCTCTTTTCCTCTTCCACAGAAAAGCCCTTCAGTTCAGTCACAAGGTTCGCGATCATCTCGCCTGTCTCGCCCAGATCCTTTGTACGCACACCCTCCAGTGCCGTATCGGAGAAGGCGGCAACCTTTTTTTGGCAGGCAGCACCGTACTGCAAAATGATTGCGGAATCGTGCAGGTCGATTTTCTCCGAAAACGCATCGACCTGCTGCTCCTCCTCCGGCGATAGGGTCTGCTGCTCCATATAATGCTCCGTAAGCTCCTTTTGCGGCGGCACCGCAGGAACAGCTTCTTCGGTAGGTAGTGTGAGTTCGGTTGTGCCCAGCTCTAATTTGATCATATTATCGTCCATTTTTCTTCTCCTTCACAGTATTTTTTCTTATTTCTTCACTTTTTCCCGTCGGAAATTGCCAAGTGTCTCCTTGACGGAGGAGAGGTAGGCAAAGGAGCCGGGATATTGCTGAATGATCCGCTGGAACTCCACGATCTGATGCTTGTTGACCACGCAGATGAGCAGGGTCTTGTTGCTGTGGGTAAAGCCGCCGACGGCGGGAAGCTCCGTCACGCCGTGTCCCAAGGAATCCATCAGCGCCTTTGAAAGCGCCCCCGGCTCGTCGGTGACAATCTCAAACTTGACCGCTTCTTGTAAGCCCTTGAGCATCGTGTCGCTGACCTTGCTTGAAAGGAAGCAGTACAGCAGGCACAAAATGACCGGCTCGATCTTGAAATCATAGACGAAATAGGACAGCGCGGCAACCATCGCGTTGATCGCGAAGATCACCCAGAGCAGATTGCGCTCAGGATAATAGTGATGGTAGATCGCCGCGACAAGATCGGTGCCGCCCGTGCTGCTGTTACGGCGCATCACGATGCCGTAGCAGAAGCCGCTGATCACACCGCCCGCTGCCGGCGCGAGGATCGTGCTCGTGCCGTTGCCGGTATGGTAGACGAAGCTTGACAGGTCAACATAGTCCAGCAGGAGCATGACAAGCGACATCATCAGCGCAAATGCCGCCGAACGCATGGCATAGGCGTGATCGACCAAAAAATAGACGATGATCACCAGCGGGATATTGACAATGATCGTCATGTAGCCGACCTTAAAGCCGAACAAATGCTGTACAATCGTCGCAAGACCGGGAATGCCCGCCGGCGCAAACTCATTCGGAAAAATAAAGATATGATAGCTCAGCGCAAGCAGCGCCGCGGAAAACAGAATGACCGAATAATCAAAAATGCGGTGCCGAAGCTTCATGGATATCCCCCTCCGCAAAAATTCCACCACCATATATAGCAACTTTTTGTCGAATTGTCAACCGCAAAAAGTGTTCCCGAGAAATTGCCGACCCGTGTAGCCCGGGGACATGTCCCCTAAGACCGCGAAGCGGCAGACAGAACAAACGAAAACGTTTGTACGCAGTCAGTAATTCCTGCACAAGATTGCCACGTCGCTACGCTCCACGCAATGACAAGAAGTCCCCCTTGTTTGTCATTGGGCGGAGCGTAGCGACGTGGCCATCGTGTGGAGGAATTACTGACTGCGTACAAAAGATTTCGG
>JAQXWB010000072.1 GCA_029225225.1 Bacillota bacterium
TTCCTGCACAAGATTGCCACGTCGCTACGCTCCTCGCAATGACAAATAAGGGTGCCTTCATGTCATTGCGAGGAGCGTAGCGACGTGGCAATCTCTTTGGCTTTTCGTCCTTGTACGCAGCCGGACATTCCTGCACCGGCGGGAACATGTCTCCGCCCTACAGAGGTTTTTATCACAAAAGATAGCGCAATACCACCTCGGTCAAAAACGCCGCTGCGCAGGCGGCTGCGGCGACCTTGACAAGGCTCTGCTCCAAAAAAGAGAGGACAAGCGCGACCGCGCAGCCGATCACTGCGGAAAGGCGGTAGTCCGTCGCGTAGAAGATCGCGGGGATCGTCATAACGCTCAAGACCGCGTAAGGAATATAATACAGGAAGGACAGCAAAAAGCGGTTTTGAATCTTTCTCTTGACCAGCACCAGCGGGAGCATCCGCACAAGGTAGGTCACGCCTGCCATCACCGCCAAATAAGCGAAAAAGGACAGCTCACCCATCGGCTTCCTCCTTTACCGGGCAGACCAGAGCCGCCACCGCAGCGGCAATCACCGCGCAGAGAATGACGGAGAAGCCCGAGGGGATCTTCTGCAACAGGGGAATATAATAAAACGCGCAGCTCAGGAGCACTGCAATCGCCACGCAAAGCGCGGTCGGGCGGTGCTTTTTCACCTTTGGAAGAACAATGGCAATAAACATTGCGTAAATCGCAAGTCCTAAAGCGGAGATCACCACAGTGGGCAGCAGATTCCCCGCAACCGCGCCCAAGAGCGTGCCGAGCGCCCAGCCGAGATAGGGTGTGAGGATCAGCCCGTAGAGATAGCGCCTGCCTACCGGGGCATTCTGCGCCATCGCGACGGCAAACACCTCGTCGGTGTTGACGAAGGCGATCAGGAAGCGGTCCAGTAGGCGCACGCTCCCGCCCAGCCGCTGGGACAGGGACACGGACATCAACGCGTAACGCAGATTGATCACAAGCTGAGACACCGCAAGCTCTAAAAGCGTCCCGCCGCCTGCGATGATGGGGACGGCAGCAAGCTGCCCTGCGGAGGTAACATTCGTCGCGGAGATCAGCAGCGCCTCCGCAACCGTCAAGCCGCTGCCGCAGGCGAAAATGCCGAAGGCAAACGCAACGGAGAGGTATCCGAAGCAGATCGGCAAGCCGTTGCGGATGCCCTTGGAAAAGGAATTGATTTCTCTCATATCTCTATGCCTCATAGCGCCCTCCGTTCACGAAAAACGGAGATTTTTTGCAGTTTTCATCATAACACAGCCCGCGCGCCGCGTCAAATTATTTTCAGCAGACTTGTAAATCCGCTGCGTTTGCATTATAATAAAAATGAAGAATTATCGCTTTGGGAGGTGCGGAAATGACGGCGCTGTGGATCATACTGGGTATCGTCGCGTTTTTCGCGCTGCTTTTGGCGCTGCCTCTGCGCATTTTCTTAAGCTACACCGGGGAAAAGGGGCTGCAATACCGGGTGAAATACGCCGTTTTTCCCATTGCGGACAGCAAGCAGCCCGAAAAACCGGCGGCAAACAAGAAGCAAAGACGCATTGTCGCAAAGTCGAAAAAAGCCTTGGGCAGTTCACTGCGCTCCTTCCCCGGTCTGGAGGATATCAGCAGCGCCGCAAACTTTCAGCGCGCCATTGCCGAAAAGGGGCTTTTAGAGACGCTGCGCGGCGTGACGGAAACGGTGCGTTCCCTGCTCAAACAAACAGGACAGTTGTTCAAGAAAGGCGTATTCAAAAAATTCGAGCTGCGTATCGTCTGCGGCGACAGCGACCCGTCAGAAGCAGCAACGCAGTACGGAGCCGTCTGCGCAGCAGTCTATCCCCTGCTCACGCTTTTGGATTCCGCGATGAAATGCAAGCACCGCAAGGTCGATATCCGCTGCGATTTCGATACGGAGGAAATCCGGGCTTCCTTTGAAGGGCAAGTAAACTACCGCCCGTGGCATTTTGTCTGCTTCGTCTGCGGGCTGCTGTGGCGTTATATCAAAAGCAAAAACATGAAAGAAGGGTACAACGATGAGTGAGCTTCTGAAAATCTTCGAATTCACCGCCGAACAGGCGAAGGCGCTCTCCAAGGAGCAGTCCGTCACGGAGGAACCGATTGTGATCGGTGAGGTCACGGTCATTCCCATCTCCAAGCTCTCCTGCGGCTTCACGGGCGGCGGCTCCGACCTCGCGCAGAAGAAAAAAGCCGACGGCATTATGGCAGGCGCAGGCGTGAAGATCACCAAAACGCCGCTGTCCTTCCTCGCCGTGTGCGGCAAGGAGGTCCAGATTCTCCATGTCACAGAAGAGGAAGCGCAATCAAAAGGGTTGGTCAACGCTCTTTTGCCCCTCATCCTGCAACTAAAAGAAAAAGTAAAAAAAGCAGCGCCGGAAAAACCCGACGCCGCCAAATAAAAGAAAAGCCATTGTAGGCGGGGACATGTTCCCGCCGACCGCGAAGCGGCAGACAGCAGGCATGAACAAGTTTGTACGTACTTGGTAGTTCCTGCACGCTGGCGGATGATATCCGCCCCTACGGCACAGACTCCGATTCTTCTCGCAGGGGCGGCTATCAGCCGCCCGCCGGTACGGGGGTGGTGGGGTTGCATGCAGTCGGTAGTTCCTACACCGGCTTATGACTGTCCCCGCCCTACAGGCATCAAAGAATTACAGTCCTAAGCCCTTTTGCAGGTTCACGACGAAGTCCTGCACATTCGTCACGATGCCGCGCGCGGACAGGCTGCCGCGGTCGGCAAGCTTGTTGACGACGAATTCAGAAACATCGACGCAGTAGAAATAGATCTGCCGTACCGTGCCGTCGGGCAGGACGCGGTAGGATGGGGTCATATTGCCCGTCGCGATGGTGTGCAGCATCGTCGCCATAGAGATGACCGTCGTGGCGCTGCGGATCTGGTCGCGCATTGCGTTCTGCGCGGCGTAGACATCCCCGTAGACCGGCGGCAGCGGGCCGTCGTCGCGGATGGAGCCGCCGAGCACATAGGGCACGCCGTACTTTTCGCAGCTATAGATAATGCCGTTGTCGATGTGCTCGTTTTCGATGAACGCCTTGATGCTGCCGTGATAACGCACGCGGTTAATCAGGTCGAGATGGTTGTAATGCCCGTTCGGCATAGACTCCTGCGTATAGATATCCTGCCCCAGCGCGGTGCGCAGATACGCACCCTCTAAATCGTGCGTTGCAAGGGCGTTGCCTGCCAAAACCGCGTGGACATAGCCGTTTTCAATCAGCTTTGACATTGCTCTGCGCGCGTCGGCGTCAAAGGCAAAGGCGGGGCCCATGACCCAGACGATCTTGCCGTGGTCACGTTCGTATTTCAGCAGCTCGTAAAGCTCGTCATAGTCGCGGGAGAACGCCGTCTCGCGGGAGCGGTTCTGGCGGAAGGCAAAGGTGTCCTTCTCCGCCTTCTGCTCGCGGAAGCCGTCGGGATGCATAAAAATGCCCTCCTCGCAGTTTTCCGTCCGTCCCGTGACGATCAAGTCGCCCTTTTTCAGCAGACGGAATTCACGGACAACGATCTTCCCGTTTTCATAGACCGCCACGCAGTCCATGCGGCTCTCCTCCGCCAAAAGCCACCGGCCCCCGATCTTGAAATACTCGGGGAAAATGCTCATGGCGTGATAATGCTCGGGCGCGACACCGTCAAAGGGCGCGGGCTTTAAGACGGCCTCGGGGGCGTTTTGAAATCTCGCCTCGGAAAAATCGGGCGGGAAATAAGGCTTGAGTGAAAACATGTTCTTCTCTCCTTTCGTATATCCGCATTATACCGCAGGAATTCCGTTCTTGCAAGACATAGGAGGCAATTATGCTGATTTGTATTTTCGGAGAAAGCTGCACGGGAAAGACCACCCTCGCGCAGCGGCTCCTTCCCTACTGCAAAGCCACGCTCTACCACGGCAAGGACTATCTCCGCCTTGCCAAAAGCGAAGCGGAGGCAAAGCAAAAATTCCGCGCGCTTTTGGAAAACGCCGCAAACGGTGACAGTAACATCATCTTTGTCACGACGGAAAAGGAAAACCTCTCCCTTCTGCCGGAGCATTGCGTGCGCATTCTCGTGACCGCGCCGCTGCCCGTCATTCAGGAGCGCTTTGCCAAACGCATGGGCGGAACGCTCCCCCCGCCCGTCGCCGCGATGCTGGAACGCAAGCACGGCAGCTTTGATCATGAGCCCCACGACCTGCTTGTGGAAAACGGGCAGGAGGACTTTGACGTGATCCTTCGCCTGCTGCGCCGATGAAGCACATCGTACTCGGTATTTTCGCGCCGGTGGATGCGGGCAAGACGACGCTCTCCGAGGCGCTGCTCTACCGCTCCGGGCAGCGCAGGCAGCTCGGAAGGGTCGACCACGGCGACGCGTTTTTAGACAACCACCGCTTAGAGCGCGCGCGAGGCATTACGATCTTTTCCAAGCAGGCGCGCTTTCAGACGGAGCGCCTCTCCGTCACCTTGGTAGATACGCCCGGTCACGTCGATTTCGCACCCGAGGCGGAGCGCGCCATGACCGTGCCGGATTACGCGATCTTGGTCATCAGCGGTACGGACGGCGTGCAGGCGCACACGGAGACGCTATGGAAGCTCCTGCGCCGCTATCACATTCCCACCCTGCTTTTCTTTAACAAAATGGATCTTCCGGGCGCGGACAAGCCGCGTCTTTTGGAGGATGCCAAAGTCCATTTGAGCGAATTTTGCACGGAATTGAGCGATTTTGAGGCTATCGCCCTCTGCGACGAAACGGCACTGGAAGCCTATTTGGCAGACGGCACCTTGCCCGACGAGACGCTTGCTTCCCTTTGGGCGGAGGAGAAGTTTTTCCCCTGTCTGTTCGGCGCTGCGCTGCACTTAGATGGCGTAGACGAGCTGCTCTCCGCTTTGGAGCGTTTTACCAAAGAGCCGTATTATCCGGGCGAATTTGCGGCAAGCGTATATAAAATCGCCCGCGACGCACAGGGGAACCGACTGACCTTTTTGAAGGTCACGGGCGGCAGTCTCCGCGTGCGGATGCCCGTTGCCTACACCCCGCGCGGCGGCGAGCCTGTGGAGGAAAAGGTCACACAAATTCGCCTTTATTCCGGTGCGGATTATACGCAGACGGAGCTTGCCGAGGCTGGGACGGTCTGCGCGGTCACGGGGCTTTCCTCTCTGCTTGCCGGCGACTGTCTCGGCGCGCAGACAGAGGGCAAGACCGCTCTGCTTGCGCCCGTGATGACCTACCGCATCGGGCTGCCCGCAGGCACGGAGGTGCGCACGGTGCTTCCCAAGCTCCGCGAATTGGAGGAGGAAGAGCCGCAGTTGCGCATTGTCTGGGACGAGCGTCTGCGTGAGATACACGCCCAGCTCATGGGGCAGGTGCAGATTGAAGTGTTAAAAGCGCTGATCTTAGAGCGCTTTGATCTCGAGGTCACCATCGACGGTGGGCGCGTATCCTACCGTGAAACGATTGCCGATACCGTCGAGGGCGTCGGGCATTTTGAGCCGCTGCGCCATTACGCGGAGGTTCATCTGATTCTCTCTCCCCTGCCGCGCGGGAGCGGGCTGCAATTTGACAGCATTTGCTCCGAGGATGTCCTCGACCGCAACTGGCAGCGCCTCATTTTAACGCATTTAGAGGAAAAGACCCATCTCGGCATCCTGCTCGGCGCGCCGATCACCGATATGAAGCTCACCCTCGCGGCAGGACGCGCCCATCTCAAGCACACGGAGGGCGGCGACTTCCGTCAGGCAACCTACCGCGCCGTAAGACAAGGCTTGATGCAGGCGCAGAGCGTCCTGTTAGAGCCGTTTTACCGCTTCCGTCTGACCGTCCCCGCCGCGCAGCTTGGACGCGCGATCAACGACCTGCGCGCGATGGGCGGCTCCTTCGGCGCTCCTATGCAGGAGGGCGACATGACCCTTTTGGAGGGCAGCGCGCCCGTGTCCGAAATGCAGTCCTACATGTCCGAGGTTGTTGCCTATACGCGCGGACAGGGCAAGCTCGTCTGCGAGGTTGAGGGTTACGCGCCCTGCCATAATGCGCAGAAGGTAATCGAGGAGGCAGACTATGACCCTGAGGCGGACTTGGACAATACGCCGGATTCCG
>JAQXWB010000073.1 GCA_029225225.1 Bacillota bacterium
AAAACAAACTAACAACTTGAGTTGCCCAGGACGCTGCGCCCCTCCAATTAAAAATTGGGTCGCCTTTTGGTGTCTTTGCGCGGAGCCCAGCGACGTGGCAATCTCGTGCAGGAACTACCGGCTACGTACAAACTCGTTCACCCGTACCGTCTGCCGCTTACGCGGTCGGCTTATGGCTGTCCCCGCCCTACAGAGGGAGTTCCCAGTTTATCGGGGGTTCCCCGTTTTCCCGCAAAAAGGTATTGATCTTTGAAAAGGGCTTACTCCCAAAAAAACCGCGGTAGGACGAAAGCGGGCTTGGATGCGGCGCGGAGAGCAGCAAACGTGGTGCTTGTGTTCGGACAAGCGCCGCTTTTTTTTGCGCCTGCGTGCCCCAGAGCACAAACGCGACCGGCTGCGGGAGGGCGTTCGTCGCGGAAATCACCGCGTCGGTCAGCTGCTGCCAGCCCCATGCGGCGTGGCTGTTCGCCTTTCCCTTTTCGACGGTCAAGACGGTGTTGAGCAGCAGCACGCCCTGCTCTGCCCATACGGTCAGATCGCCGTGCTTTGCGGTTGGAATGCCGAGGTCATTCTGCAACTCCTGATAGATATTCCGCAGCGACGGCGGCAGCGCGATTCCCTTTGCCACCGAAAAGGCAAGCCCCATCGCCTGCCCCGGCTCGTGATAAGGGTCTTGCCCCAAGATCACGACACGCACGGCTTGCGGCTGCGTTTTCTCCAACGCAAAAAACTCCCGTCCCGTGGGCGGATAGACCTCCGTTTCCTGCCTTGCAGCATCAACGCGCGCAGTCAAATGCTCAAAATACGGCGCGGACAGCTCCTGTTTCAAGAGCACACTCCATGTGCCCAGTGTTTCCGTGTTCATAAACATCACCCGTGTTTATCATAGCGGATTTTCACGAAAATGGCAATTCCCTTTGCGTCAAAGGTATGCTATAATTGTCGAAAAGGCGGTGTTTTTATGGAATACATTAACGAAATCATTGCCGCGCTCAAGGAGCGGTACCCCTCCGCATTGTGCGCGCTGCAATATGAGAAAGACTATGAGCTGATGATCGCGGTGCGGCTCTCCGCGCAGTGCACGGACGCGCGCGTCAATCTCATCACGCCCGCACTCTTCGCGAGGTTCCCCACTTTGGATGCCTTCGCTGACGCGGACATTGCCGAGGTCGAAACCTACGTCCATTCCTGCGGCTTTTACCGCCAAAAGGCAAAGGATATCGTACAGGCGTGTCAGATCCTCCGCGCGGAGCACGGCGGCAAGGTGCCCGACACGATGGAGGCGCTGTTAAAGCTGCCCGGTGTCGGGCGGAAGACAGCGAATCTGCTCTTGGGCGACATTTACCGACGCCCCGGCTCCGTCGTCTGCGACACGCACTGCATCCGCATCAGCAACCGACTCGGGCTTGCCTCCGGAAAGGAGCCGGAGAAGGTCGAAAAGCAGCTCCGCGCCATTCTCCCGCCGGAGGAAAGCTCCGATTTCTGCCATCGGATCGTCCTGTTCGGGCGCGACCTCTGCACCGCGCGCAGTCCCAAATGCGGCGAATGCCCCCTGCGTCCGTTCTGCAAGGCGTTCACCGCAGAGGAGCGGTAGTTTGGAAGCAATTTTACCGAATCGAAGTGCCTGCCCACGGCGGATGCGGATGATTGGGTGTGATTCGTTGAATAAAGTGCCGGTATGAGATTGCCACGGCGCAAGCGCCTCGCAATGACACGACAGGCTACCCCCATCTGTCATTGCGAGGAGCGCAGCGACGCGGCAATCTCACGCAGGCACCCTTGTAGGGCGCCTATCAGCCGACCGCTGTTACGGAGAGTAAATTTGTACGCAGGTGTCAAGTTTTTTCTCTTGACAAGCAGAGAAGAATGTTGTACAATAGGCGGGCAATGAGGCTGTAGGAGGCGTTGGGATGAAACAGGAAGCGTTTAAGATGTCCCTTCTCCTCGACTATTACGGCGGCATGCTGACGGAAAAGCAGAAGACCTATTTCGACCTCTATTATAACCAAGACCTCTCCCTCGGAGAGATCGCGGAGCAGGAGGGCATCTCCCGTCAGGGCGTGCATGACACCATCTCCCGCACCGAGTCCATCCTGCGCAGCATGGAGGAAGCGACCGGCTGCCTTGCGCAGGCGCAGAGTCTTCGAAAGCTCCGCGAGGAGATCACCGCCGCCGCCGCTCCTCTGCTGCACCACGAAGATCCCACCGTGCGGCAAAGTGCCGAGCGCATTCTTGCCGCTGTCTCTTCCTTAAAGGAGTAACACTATGGCATTTGAAGGTCTGACCGCTAAGCTCAACGCCGCGTTCAAAAAGCTCCGCGGCAAGGGGCGTCTGTCCGAGTCTGATATCAAAGAAGCAATGCGCGAAATTCGCCTCGCCCTGCTGGAAGCGGATGTCAGCTACAAGGTCGTCAAGGATTTCGTCAAGTCCGTCTCCGAGCGCTGTGTCGGCAAGGACGTGCTCGAGAGCCTGACGCCCGCGCAGATGATCGTGAAGATCGTCAACGAAGAGCTGATCGCCCTCATGGGCAGCGAAAACCAGCGCATTACCATCTCCCCCAAGTCCCCGACGGTCGTCATGCTCGTCGGTCTGCAGGGCGCCGGCAAGACCACCAACGGCGCAAAGCTCGCGGGCCTGTTCAAAAAGCAGGGCAAGCGCCCGCTCCTTGTCGCGTGCGACATCTACCGTCCCGCTGCCATTAAGCAGTTGGAGGTCGTGGGCGGGCAGCTCGATATCCCCGTCTTCCAGATGGGGCAGGAAAACCCCGTCAAGATCGCCAAAGCCGCCATCCGCCACGCGCAGCAGCACGGCAACGACATGGTGTTCTTAGACACCGCCGGTCGTCTGCATGTGGATGAGGCATTGATGAACGAGTTGAAATCCATCAAGGCGGAGGTTCAGCCGAGTGAAATTCTGCTCGTTGTTGACGCCATGACCGGTCAGGACGCGGTCAACGCCGCACAGACCTTTAACGAATGGCTCGACATTGACGGCGTGATGCTGACAAAGCTCGACGGCGACGCGAGAGGCGGCGCTGCCCTCTCGGTCAAAGCCGTCACGGGTAAGCCCATCAAATTCATCGGCACGGGCGAGAAGCTCGACATGATCGAGCCGTTCCACCCGGAGCGCATGGCGTCCCGCATTTTGGGCATGGGCGACGTGCTGACGCTGATTGAAAAGGCGGAGCAGGCGCTCGATCAGAAGAAAGCCGCCGAATTGGAGCAGAAGCTGCGCCAAAACAAATTCACCCTTGCGGATTTTTATGACCAGCTCGTGCAAATCAAGTCCATGGGCTCGATGCAGGAGCTGTTAGGGATGCTCCCCGGGATGGGGTCGCTGAAAAATGTGCAGGTGGACGAGAACGCTACCTCCCGCATTGAAGCGATCATTCTCTCGATGACACCCTATGAGCGCGAAAATCCCGCCTGCCTCAACTCCTCGCGCAAGCGCCGCATTGCCCTCGGCTGCGGTCAGAAGGTTGAGGATGTCAACCGCCTGCTCAAGCAGTTTGAGCAGATGCAGCAGCTCATGAAGCAGATGAACGGCAAGGGCGGCAAAAAGCGCAAGCTGCTCGGCAAGATGGGCGGCTTCTCCGGAATGCCCGGTATGTAAAAGATCATTAGACCGTTTGGTCTGACGATAAATCACAAATACTTGAGAAAAAATTTGGAGGTGAAACCCCATGGTTAAGATCAGACTGAGAAGAATGGGTGCAAAGAAGGCTCCCTACTACCGTATCGTCGTTGCGGATTCCCGCAGCCCGCGTGACGGCCGCTGCATCGAAGAGATCGGCACCTACAATCCCCTGACCGACCCCGCCACCGTCACCGTTGACGCCGAGAAGGCACAGCAGTGGATCAAGAACGGCGCTCAGCCGACCGACACCGTGAAGGCTCTTTTGAAAAAGGCTAACGTCCTTTGATAGAAGGGAGCTTTACGATGGAGGAACTCTTGCTCTACGTGGCAAAACAACTGGTCGATCAACCCGACGCGGTCACGGTTACGCAGAGAGAGGACGGAGACAACACGGTGCTTGAGCTGCGCGTTGCGCCCGAGGATATGGGCAAGGTCATCGGCAGACAGGGTCGTATTGCAAAAGAGATCCGCACCGTCATCAAAGCCGTCGCCCAGCGCGACGGAAAGCGCGTCACGGTCGATATTCTCGACTGATTGCCGATTCGATCGGTGAAATACGCAGATCTGCAAACGCAGGTCTGCGTGTTTTTTTCGAGAACACAGGCATTTTGTTCTGTCAAGCCGATACTTGACAAGTCCGAGTGCAGGAAATATAATAGAGTCAAAAGTAGCTCGGAATCGGAGGGAAAACGAAATGGATCGACGATATATAAAACAGGTTATAAAGGTCTTTTTCGGTGTGTGTATGCTGCTGTTTGGCGTGGTGCTGCTGCTGTTTAATCTGTTTTTTCTCGGGTTTGATGTTGCACTCCTTTTGCCGAACGTGTTGCTGTTCCTTGCGGGACTTTTGCTGACGGTATTCGGCATTTCTTCTCTGCCTGCGGAGAAAGGATAGACCGCCGCATTGCTGCGGTTGCTTCAAGGAGCCGCCAAGGCAGATGATCGCATACTCTGACTAAAAGACTCCCACCATGCAGAACGCATACAGCGGAATCGCTGTATGCGTTATTTTATTAATATGATGGCGGTTTCAAGCTGCGCTCCGACGGATGCGCGGAAGCGGGCGCATCGTCAGCCCCTTTCGTGATAGCCCTGCAAGCAGAAAGGAAGCTCCATGCGGTTGGCTTCGAGGAGGGCTTTGTCGCGCAGAATGGCATCCGCTTTGCCGTCGGCGACAATCTTCCCGTTTGCGAGCAGAATCACGCGGTCGCAGGTGTCGAGGATCATGTCGAGATCGTGCGAGGCGATCAGCTTCGTCTGCGGTAGGGCGTTTACCGTGCGGATGACGGTGCGGCGGTTGACGGGATCTAAGGCGGTGGACGGCTCGTCCATTAAAATTGCCTCCGGCTGCATGGCGAGAATCGTCGCAATGGCTGCCATGCGCTTTTCGCCGCCCGAGAGCTTATGATTATGGCGGTATTTCAACGCCGTCAGGTCTAACTGTGCAAGCACCTCGTCCACGCGGCGCTCCGCTTCCTCCTTGGAAAGCCCGTAGTTGCGCGGCCCGAAGATCATGTCCTCATAGACCGTGGGCATGAACATCTGATTGTCCGAATCCTGTAGGACGAAGCCGAGCTTTTGACGGATGGACAGCAGATTTTTCTTTATTACAGGCAAGCCGCCCACCAAAATTTCACCCGTGCCGCTGAGCAAACCGAGCAACAGCTTCATCAGCGTCGATTTGCCCGCGCCGTTCGCGCCGATCAGCCCGACGCTCTCGCCCTTTTTGATCGTAAAGGACAGATTCTCGACCACAGGGTGTTCTCCGTCATAGGAAAAGGATACCTCTCGAAATTCGATCATTCCGCTCACCTCACAAACAGGCTGCCCAAGAGCCCGGTAATATCCACGCAGCGCGCGCAGAGGATCGCCGCAATACACGCGGCAGTTGCGACGACGCCGGACGCCTTGCACGGCGGCACCTCCGCATAAAAGAAATTGCCCTGAAAGCCGCGCAGCAGCATGGCATGATACAGCTCTCCGGCGCGGTCAATACTCCGCAGCAGAAGCTGCCCCAAAAAGGAACCCCACGCCGAGATGTGAATCCCCTTCTGCCCGGGCGCGCGCAATGCATATGCCTGCGACATGACGGAGACCTCCTCTAACATCAGACCGATGTAGCGGTAGGTCAATAGCAGGAGGGTCGTCAACACGGCGGGAACATGGAGCTTCCGCAAAGCAGCGCAGAGCGTGTCAATCGGTGTCGTCGCGATCAGAAGAAAGGACGCCGTCAGCGCGAGGACGCCCTTGCCCATCAGCGTCAGCATGGACACAACACCGCCCGTGACCGTGAGGCTGCCGAGCAGGAACAGCGGTGTGTGATCCAAAAAAGGATTGACCAATCCGACTGCGCACACAAGCGGCAGAATGAAACGCAGCTTATGAAAGCAGAGCCGCAAAGGAATGTCCGCGATTTGAAACAGGAGCACGGGATACAGCGCCATCACGATGAGAGGAAACAGCGCGTATTTGGGAAAGGACACAAGCGTAACGATATAGACCGCCGTAATAAGCAGCTTACACAGCGGATGCAGACGGTGCAGCGGTGAGCGTTCGGCTGCTAAGTCGTCCATCTCCCGCAGCTCCGCCTGCGCATGAGAGAGTTTATCCATAAGTCAGGTTCCTTTTTTGGGTTTTGCTTGTACAGAAGAAAGTGCCTACACGAGATTGCCACAACCAGTGT
>JAQXWB010000074.1 GCA_029225225.1 Bacillota bacterium
AAAGAAGCTCGTACAATGGAGCAGCTCGGCATTGCCGGCATGGATAGGGAGCAGCTGATGCATTACCTTGAGACAGGGGAATAATCCCATAGAAAGAAAGGAAAATTTGCGGGAAAAGTAACGATTATCGGCGGCGCCAACGGCAGCAAGGCCGCCTCCTCCGCTGCCTCCTTTACCGATGTTGCATCTGACGCCTACTATGCTCCGGCAGTTGCCTGGGCGGCAGAGCAGAACGTCACCGGCGGTGTCGGCAACGGTCTCTTCTCCCCCGACACCACCTGCACCCGTGCTCAGAACGTGAGCATGCTATATCGCCTTCGGTAAATAATTATCTTTAATAGGCGCTGAGTCATCCCCTCCTACAGCCTGAACGCCGCGGGCAATTGCCGTGGCGTTCAGGCTATCTTATTCTCAAAATTCAGAAAGGACAGTGCGTTTTATGAAATTTTCCAGCAAGGTAGAAAAATGCGGCCTGTCTCCGATGCGCAAGTTCCACCCGTACGCGGTGGCAGCCAAGGCACGCGGCGTCAACGTCTATCACCTCAACATCGGTCAGCCCGACGTGCAGACCCCTCCCGCGTTTTTCGAGGCGGTCCGTCACTTCGAGCAGCCGGTGCTCGCCTACGCACCTTCTCCGGGCATCCCTGAGCTGATCGACGCGATCCAGAACTATTACGACAAGCTCGACATGCACTTTGACAAAAGTGAGATCTACGTCACCGCTGGCGGCAGCGAGGCGCTTCAGATCGCGCTCCAGTGCATTCTTGACGACGGCGACGAAATTCTCATTCCTGAGCCGTTTTATCCCAACTACAACACCATGGTACGCACCTGCGGTGCGTCCATCACGCCCATTCCCACTTGCCCCGAGGAGGGCTACCGCTACGCCGTGCGCGAGAAGATCGAGCCGCTCATCAACGCTCACACCCGCGCCATCATGGTCACGAACCCCGGCAACCCCACCGGCGTGGTGCTGAGTCAGGACGAGATGGAGATGCTCGTCGACCTCGCTCAGAAGCACGACCTTTTCCTCATCGGCGACGAGGCCTACCGCGAGTTCGTCTACGGCGGGGAGAGGCTCCAGTCGTTCGGTGAATTTGCCGACCGTGCGGCAGACAATATCATCGTCATCGACACCGTATCCAAGCGCTTTTCCGCCTGCGGCGCGCGCATCGGCTGCCTGATCTCCAAGAACAGGGAACTGATGAACCACGCGATGAAGTACTGTCAGGCGAGATTGTCGGTCGCGACGCTCGATCAGGTCGCCTCCGCCGCGCTCTACGCCGTCGGCCCCGAGTACTTCGCCGCCGTGCGCGAGGAGTATAAAAAGCGCCGCGATACGCTCTGCCGCAAGCTGCGCGAGATCCCCGGCGTCGTGTTCGATGTGCCGGGCGGCGCGTTCTATGTGATGGCGGCGCTGCCGGTGGACGACGCCGACAAGTTCCAGCAGTGGCTGCTCGAGGAGTTTGACGACGCGGGCGAGACGGTGATGTTCGCACCCGGCGCGTCGATGTATGCAACGCCCGGCAAGGGCAAAAACGAGGTCCGCATGGCTTACGTCATCGAAAGCCACAAGCTCGAGCGGGCCATGGACATTCTTAAAAAGGCCATTGAGGAATACAATCGGATTAGAGCGTGAGACAAAAGCAAATTAGAAGTTAACCATTTTCCATGATGCTATTGCCGACCGAATGAAGTCAGCCGGCAATAGCGGTATGGACGCACGGATTTATTGCGAAAAAACAAATCCGCCTCTGTATCACACAGGGGCGGATTTGCTTATTGGTCATACGGTACTCGAAAATCGTCCGGATATTTCTTGAACTTGCTGCCCGGTGTTGTAGTTGTTCATGTGATGAACCTTCCTCTTCATTTCTGCTCCTACCTAAAAGGGGGCGTTGCAAAATAGCGCGCTGAAAAAGAAGAGCAGGTTTCCCCGAAATGAAGTGACCCCAAAAAGTTAGACAATATTCTGAAGTAAAAATTGTTCAAGCAGCCGAAAGGGCTTGCTGTCTGTGAATTGCAGGCGGCAAGCCCTTTAGCTTTGCCTTGATGCGCCGATTGTTGTAATAGTCCAGATATTCAATGAGTTCCAGCTTGAAGTGTTCCATGGATTGAAATTCCTGCAAATACAGCAAC
>JAQXWB010000075.1 GCA_029225225.1 Bacillota bacterium
CAGGTCAAGGTTTTGCCTCCAGCTTCCTTCAGATTCCACCTCACGATGGACACCCTTGCTCTTGGCTATAGCCTTCCCGCTACCGGGCGGCTTCGGGACTTTCACCCGTTAGAGTATGCGCCCGCCGGGCGCACTAGAAAAACGATCGGTCAGCCCCCTCGGAGGCTGACCGATAAATTGAATCGATGGTGTAAAGAACGCGCTTCCGTTCTTATTTGATCAGCGTGCAATAGCGCATGAGGATTGCCGCAACCTGTGCTCTCGAAGCGCTCTCCTGCGGGAGAAGCATACCGTCGGAGCCGTTGACGATCTTTTCCATGACCGCCCACTGCATCGCATCCTTCGCATAGGCGCTGACCTTGTCCGCGTCGGCAAAGGCACTCAAGTCGGCGCGCGCACTCGTGTCGAGCTTCTGCGCATTGGCATAGCGGAACAGAATCGCGACCATCTGCTCACGCGTCACAGGTACTTCAGGACTGAACTCCGTCGCGCTCGTGCCGTTGACGATTCCGTTCTCCGCCGCCCATGCGATTGCAGTCGAGTACCACTGCCCTGCGGGAACATCGGTGAAGGGATGTCCGCTTGCCTCAGGCTTGCCCTCATAGCGCCACAGCACCGTGACGAGCATTGCGCGGGTCATCTCGCCCTCCGGATCAAAGCGGTCGTTTCCGACGCCCTCCATCAAACCGTTCCGCGCAACATAGTCCACCGCGTCGGCGTACCATGCGTCCTTTGAAACATCAACGAAGCTCACCTTTACGGGGGTCGGGTTTGCGGTGTAGCTCGCCTCGACCGTAACCGCTCCGGTGATCGGCGCCGTCACCTTCTGCCAAGTGCCGGTGTAGCCCTCCTTCACGGGCAGTTCGGGATAATCCTCGTCGGTCAGCACATAGCCGTGCTCGACCGTCAGCGTGTCAAATACCTTGCCGTCAATGACAAACAGGACGGTATAGGTATTGATCGCATACTGCGCGGTCACGGTGAAGTCCTCCGTCACGCAGTCAAACGCTTGATCCCAGCCGATGAAGGTGCGGTCGGCATAGGTCGGCGCTTTGGGCGCAGTCGCAGCCTCGCCGTAAGCGACCGTCTGCGTCTCTACGACCTTGCCGTCAATCACGAAGCGAACAGTGTAGGTATTGACCGCATACTGCGCGGTCACGGTGATGTCCTCCGTCACGCAATCAAACGCTTGATCCCAACCGGTGAAGGCGCGGTCGTTATAGGTCGGCGCTTTAGGCGCAGTCGCAGCCTCGCCGTAGGCGACCGCCTGCGTATCGAGTACATTGCCCTGATCGTCCACAAAGGTGACGGTGCAGGTCGAGGGGTTCGTCACCTCGACGACGCAGTAGCTCAGAACCGTGCTGTCCACGGCGGTGCTTACCGCAATGTAAGCGTAGCCGGGCGCGACGGCAGTGACAAGGCCGTTTTCGTCCACCGTGGCAACGGACTCATTATAGGAGACCCACTCCAACTGCGCGTCCTTTTCCAATGTGGGCAGCGGATGCAGCGTCGCAGTGAGCTGCTCGGTCTCGCCCTTCTCCAGCGTCAGCCGATGCGCGTCCAGCTCCAGCTCCTCGGCGCGGACGCCCTGCGAGATCACGGCGAAGTCCACAGAGTATTTGCCGTCCTTAGTCGTCGCCTTCACGATGCTGACGCCCGGTTCGGAAGGCGTAAACTTCGCGACCTCTTTCGTCGTGCCGTAATAGTCCGTCTCGTTTTCCGTCGTCAGCTCGCCCTCACCGCTGACAACCTCCCAGTCAAAGGGACCGTAGAGGCCCTCGGGCTTGTCATAGGTCTGTCCGGACATCGTGCCCGCGGGATTGCCCTCGGAGGCAACGCCGTCGGCGCGGATCATCAGGACGCTTGTCTCGGAATCGGGCGCGTAATGCACGGTGATCTCACCGGTCTGATTGTCATAGGTGAAGTCCGTGCGCCACGAGTTGGTCATCTCAGACTCATAGCCGTAGGAATAGCGCGTAAAGACGCGGATACGCTCCGGCAGGGCATAGCCCTCCTCGTTGACCAGCTTACCGCTCCAGCTTCCCTTTGCATTGAAGAAGTCCGGGCCGTCCAGCTTCAGACCCACTGCGGGATCGAGGACATTGTTATAGCTGTAATCCTGATAGTTCTCCGCCGTGCACAGCGCGACATCACCGACGGAGTGGGCGGAGGTGTTGTTGTATCTCGCGCCCAAGGTCGCGGTCTCGCCCTGGGTCACATAGACACTCTGATAGTAATAGGTCAGATCGGAGACAAGGTCATCCTGCGTGGTGCTCTGCCAGAGATCCTCCCAGGAGAATTCAAAGCGCTTGGTGCAGTTGTTGAGCGTAACCTCAATATAGCCCTTGCCGCCGGGGATGGTGCCGCTCTCAAAGGCGGAGTAGTTCAGGTAGATCTCACCCGCCAAGCCTGTGGTGTCGTACTGGGAGACATTGACCAGTCCCGACATGACCTCCTCGGCGTAGTCCTCGTCCTCCCACGCGACCCAGCGCTTGGTGGTGATCTCTGCGTTGGCAGGCTCAATGTCCGTAACCTTGAGCATGATCGTGCCGTTGGGCTTGAGAGAGTCAAAGGACTCCATGGAAAGCGTAAAGTCGGTGATCTCGGTGGGGTGCTCCCGCACCGCAACGATGCAGACCACCTCGCTGCCGCCGCAGGAGATCGTAATCGTGGTCTGACCCGCGCCGACTGCGACAATATGGCCCATCTCGTCCACGGTCGCAACCTCGGGATTGCTCGAGGTGCGAACGACTTCCTCATCGCTGCCGGTGTTGTTGATAACATTCAGGTCAAATTCGTCTCCGACGTACAACAGCGCGGAGGTCGTGGAGAGGATCAGACCGTCTGCGGTGCTGTTTTCATTCACCGCCACGGCATAAGCGCGGTCATTTCCGCCGTAGTCGCCGCCGTAGACAAACACGTTGCCCGTCCATTCATAGTTATAGCTGTAGCTTTCGCCGGGATAGGACTCAATCGTATGGGCATACTCGCTCACGTCCGCCTCAAAGTGCCATTCGTGGCAGGCGGCGTCAAAGATCATCTCCGTGTAGAACGGATTCAGCATGTCCAGCCCGTACTCGTAGCGCGAAGGATCGTAGGTTGAGCTGCGCTTGACCTGCGGATAGATCTGCACGGACGCCATCGAGCCCTCATCTTGGAAGGTGCCGCTGAGGATGATTCTGCCGTCCTCGCGCTTCTCGACAGTCATGGCGTTGTTCACCAGTGTCGGTGCCTCCGTATCGACGAGGACATGGAAGGAGATGGTGTCTCCCGTGGTGTCCATCTTGTGCCCGTTAAAGGTCGGCTCGTTCTCACCGGGGATCACGGCCTCAAAATCGGTGATGGGATAGCCGTCAATGCCGCTGTCCATCAGCGGATAGTCGCCCTCGCCGTAGGCGGTGAGGGTATAAATGCACTCCGTTCCGTTGGGCAGCACATTGCCCTCCAAGTCCGTACCGTTCCACGTGGTCACCGTGAAATAAGAAGCCATGACGGAATCGGGCACGGGCGCGCCATAGGTGCTGTCATAAACGGTTTTTCTCTGATAGTAGGCAAAGTCGCGGTAGTAAAGCTCATCCGTCTCCGCGTCCTTGACCTCAACTACGATAATCTTAGCGCTGCGGAGCTGATAGAGTACGAAGTCGTTGATCGTGCTGAAATAGCCGTTGGGAGAGACTGTGATGTTCTCCTCCAAGTAGGTGTTCTGCTCGATGCCGTTTGTGATGGCAAACACGTTTTCGCCCAGCGGATGATAGCTGTAGCCGTCATAGAACGCCAGCTCGTTGACCCCCCAAGTGCATTCGGCATCCAAATACGTCTCGCCCTCGGCTGCCTCGTCAAACCAATTTGCGCTGTCAAAGATGGGCGCTGCCGTCCAGTCGCCGTAGAACGCGAGGAAGGGCAGTCCGAGCTGCGGATCCGTGCCGTTCTCGGCGGTCAGGATCACGAAGCCTTCGATATAAGTACCGTTGTGGAACAACTCGTCCAGCTCGGCTTTTTCCGCCGCAGTCAGCGTGACGGTCTGATTGACCGTAGCGTTTCCCTTTCCGGAGACGGTCACCTCGCCCAGATCCACCTCACGGAGCAGCACATCGCTGTCCAGCATCACACTGCGCTCGCCCCATTCGCTCTCGGCGGTTCCCACGTCCGGGCGCAGCAGCACTGCGGTGGCATGGTAGGTCAGGGTGTTCCATGTCAGATTGTTGACGGTAAAGGAGAAATCATAGCTGCCGGTCTTTTCAGGATCATCCTTGAATTCCAGCTTGCCGACATTCTGCCCGTCCACCGTGATATAAGCAGGGGTGTTCATTGCGCCGGAGACACTGACAAGACCCGCGCCCTGCTGACGGGGAGAATAGTAAACGCCATTCTCGTCCTTCTGCGGGAGGGCGGTGCTGACGAGCAGCCGGTCGGTCAAAAGCGCCGCCGCTTCTCTGCCGTGGACATTCAGCCCGTCGCCGTCCTTGACATATTGCATAATCAGCGCCGTAATGCCCGTCATGTGCGGCGCAGCCATGGAGGTTCCGCTCATCATGCCGTAGGTGCCCGTATAGTCGCTGAAATAGCCGGACTTTTGGTCATTGTAGCTCTGGTCGATCAGTGAGGACCAGACATTGCCGCCGGGGGCGGTAATCTCGGGCTTCAGCTCCAAGCCGGGGCCTGCGCCCCACGAGGAAAACTCGGACATCTCGCCCGCCTCGTCCCACAGGATGATCTCGTCTTCCTTCGCTACATTCGTCAGCGTTACATAAGTGCCCGCAATCATCGCAGCCTTTGCAGCCTCTGCCAACGCCGCGCCATCGACGCCGGAGAGGAAAGCGTTGGTCAGCATGGCGCTGTCGGCGGACATATAGATCAGCTCGCTCGAAGCGGGATCGTTGTCATAGATCAACACGGCTTGGATGGGATAGACATACTGCCACGAGGTGTAGTCAAAATACGCAAAGCGCGTGGCGTTGTTGATCTTCTCCGTGAAGGTCATCGCTTCGCCGCTCTCGTTGACACCGCCGCGCTGCACAAGCGCAATGCCCATTTCGCCGCCGCTGTAAGCGCGGAAGCCCGCGTTATAATAATCGTTATAAGTACCTGCGCCATCAACCGGGATAATGTTGTAGGAAATGCTCTCCTGCCCCGCGAATTTCTGCTTCATCGCAACACCGGTCGCGTCCAGATAGGGAATCTCGTGCGCGGTGCCGTCGGTATCCGTCCATGTCAGCATGGTGCGGCTGGTCACGGTGCTGTTGATCGAGGCGACGGACAGCGCGCTGTCATAAACGGACGGAGCGCTCATCATCGCAGTGTCAGGATCGGAGCTCAGATTGTTTCCGCCGTAGTTGTTGTGGTCGCCGGAAACATCGGAGTTGCCTGCGGAGATCATAAACAGGATGCCCGCGTCATTCAGTCTGCCGTAGACCTCATTGGCAAGCGTGTCGTCCTGCGCAAAGCCGATGTCGGAGCCGAGCGAAAGATTCATCACATCCGCGCCCAAAACCGCGGCATCCTCCAACGCGCTGACAATCGCGTATTCCGGCGCGCCGCCCGTGGAATCGGAGAAGACCTTCATGATCAAAAGCTGCGCATCCGGCGCGACACCGGAAAACTTGACAACGCCCTCAGCGTCCTCTGCGTAGCCTGCCACGGTGCCCGCAACATGGGTGCCGTGGTCATTGCTCGTATAGCGGACATTCACATCGCCGTCGGCATAGTCCGCGGCGAAGGGGATCTTGCGGTTCTTGTACAGCGCGTTGTTGTCCCAGAAGATCAGGTTGCCGTCGCTGCCCGTGTTGGCGTTGAGCTGATGATCCTCCAAAAAGCTTGTCATTGCGGCTTCCGTATAGCGGACGTTCTGCTTGCCGGCCTCCGTTTGGAAAGAGTCCTCGGTGAACGCCTCATGTACACGGCGGACGCCCGTCACGTTCGTGTAGGTCGCGTCGTCCCAATAGGAGCTCCACTCGATGTCCAAGCCGGTGTCCAAAACCGCGACCAGCATACCCTCGCCGGTGTAGCCCTCCGCCCATGCGGCACCTACACCGACCATATTATAGCTATAATAGGCGTTGCCGGCGTCAGTCTCGTCCAGCTCGTCCTCCGGCAGCTCATAGACCTTTTGGACATACACATTACGCACGCCCTCAATCTGCTTCAGCTCCTCCATACGGCCGTAGGGAATTGTAACCGCCATGGCGTTGGTCAGCTTCGTCCACTGCGCTACGACCGTGAACTCGGCGTTTTCTCCCCCGCGCGCCTTGACCGCAGACTGTTTGCCGGAGAATTCCTGCAATACCTCGAGTTGTCCGTCGAGCAGCTCGGCAGAGCGTTTTTCCGCAGCATCCGAGGTCAGAAACTCGGACACCGCTTCGCCTGCGGACAGTGTATGCTCCGCAGCCTCGGCATCATAGGTTTCCATAACGGCAGGCGCTTCCATCTGCACGATGACGGTAACCGGCTCGTCCGGCGCATATTCTTCCGTCTCGGCAGGCGTCTCGCCGTCGTCCGTCTGCTCCAGACGGCTCATGCCGGGCATTTCCGTGGCGGTAACCTCAGTGGCAGCGGTTCCGTTCTCCGCAAAGCTCTGCGTCGGGAACAGCGCACACACCATAATCACCGCCAAAAGCATGGCAATCCAGCGTTTCGTCGTTCTCATAACAACCTTCCTCTCTGATATATTGACACAATGCACCTTTGGAATGCTCAATCAATGTAGAACATTACGTTCGATGCATATATGTCGTTATCGGAATAATAACTCGAATTATTAACGGTGTCAAGAATATTTCCTCAAAAAGTACGGAAAATTTTTTCATTCCGCGCTGCCTCTGTCGGCAACACCTGTCCGTGATCGGAAAACCGCATTGACAAGCGCCGAAAAATATGGCATACTGGAAAAGCGCTGCGCCGAAAAGGGCAGCGCTGCAAATGCGGGAAGGAAGGAATCGCCATGACGGAGCTTGTTGCACAGCCCAATTTGCTGATTGAGGCGCTTGCCTATTTGGGGCGCAGGGCGAATGGAAATACATGGGAGCATACAGAGGAGCGGCTGCGCGAACGGCGCATCCCTGCGTCTGCGGTCTTTACGCACGCATTGGGGCTTTTGAAGAAGCTCGCCGCACAGTTGGATCGTTTAGAGGCCGTGAAGCAGGCGGATCTGACATTATTCAGAAATTTGGAAGGTTCCGCGCATAATACCGTCGGCACGGGCAGTCCCGCATTTCTCCTGCTCTACGCAACACTGGAGGACTATCACGGTGATACGTCAGCATATCTCCGCGAGGTCTGCGCACTGCCGCCGGAGAAGGTTGCCTATCATATGGCGCTTGCGCTGGATCTGGCAGATGATTACCCGCGTCAGACGCTGAGCGATTCGGAGTTTTTGGAGCTGGTGCTGACCTCTGCGCTGCCGGACAGCAGCAAGATCACGATTTTGAATACTTATCGAAGCTATGCCGCGCTGATTGCGCAGGTCGCTCCTCCGTTGGAAGCAGTGATCACCGCACTCTCGCAGGAAAAGGGAACCCTTTCGGTACTCTCCGAGGTTCTGACCGAAAAGGTGCAGACAGAGGGCTGCGCGCAGTATCTCGCTCGAACCTCCCGTCTAACCCTCTCAGAGGATCAGGACTACCGTCTGCGGCCCTTTATTTTCGGCATGGACACCTGCCTGACCTCCGATGAAAGTGCAGGCGTCGTACAGGTCTACTGCGGTATTCTGCGCGACGAGCTTTTGACGATGTTAAGCGGTCAGACGCCGGTGCAGGAAGCGGTCTACGACGCGTATAAACTGCTTGGCGACCGCACGCGTTTTGATATTCTGTGTTACCTGCGCGGCAGAAGCGCCTACGGGCAGGAGCTGTCCGCCCATTTCGGGCTGTCGCGCAACACCATCCATCACCACATGAACAAGCTGCTCTCTTACGGCTTAGTCCGCTGCACCACCGCAGGCAATCGCGTCTACTACTCCCTCGACGCGCAAGCCATCAGCCTCCTGCTCAACCGCCAAAAAGAACTCTTTTCCGACGAAACCTAATCATCCGTAGACCGAGGACCTGTCCCCGCCACGCGCAGTCTCCCCTCCCATGTCATTGCGAGGAGCGCAGCGACGCGGCAATCTCGCGCAGGCACTCCCTCAAAACCGTCGCACTCCTGTAGGGCTGGGACCTGTCTCCGCCGGCGCAGTCTCCCTCCCATGTCATTGCGAGGAGCGCAGCGACGCGGCAATCTCGTGCAGGCACTCCCCAAACCGTCACACTCCTGTAGGGCGGGGACCTGTCTCCGCCGGTGCAGGAACTACCGACTGCGTACAAACTCGTCCGCCCACTAAAATTTGATAATAAGCTTTCATAGCTTTTTATAGCACCGAAGGTGCGTCAAATTCTGCCCAAGACGGCGCAGCCTGCGTTAGCACGATGCGAGTGTGGATTCTTGATGAAAGAATTTAATCAAGAATCCGTATTACGCGGTCAGCTTGGACATGTCCCCGCCCTATAGTAATTCGATACCAACCATCAAAAAATATCGGCAGACAGGCACATTCGCCCGTCTGCCGATTTATATCATCCAATTATTACAGCTTCCGTCCCGCCAGCCAAACCTCTTTGCGGTTCAGCTCCGCGTCGCAGACCACGAAATCCGCGCACTTGCCGTCGGCAATGGAACCGACCTCGGAGAGCGCGCCGATCTGCCTTGCGGGATTGTAGGTCGCAGCACGGATCGCGTCCTCGCGGGAAATGCCAAAGGAGACTGCCCGCTGCATACATTCAAACAGATTCGTCGCCGAGCCTGCAATCGTGCCGTCCGCCAGCCGCGCAATGCCGCCCTGCAAGAACACCTGCTGTCCGCCCAACTCATATTCGCCGTCGGGCATACCGCAGCAGCGCAGAGAGTCGGAGATCAGCACCATACGGCTTGCGCCGAAGATGCGGAACGCCAAGCGCACGGACGCGGGATGCACATGCTGTCCGTCCGAGATCAGCTCCGCGCTGACCTGCTCCGCCTCCGCAGCGGCAGCGATCACGCCGGGCTTGCGGTGGTGGATCGCCGGCATGGCGTTATACAGGTGCGTCAGATGGGTCACACCGGCTGCAATGCCCTTGCGCGCCGCGTCGTAGTCCGCGTCCGTGTGGGCAATCGAGACGGTGCAGAGCGTTTTCGCCTTGCGGATAAACTCCTCCGCTCCCAGCAGCTCCGGCGCAACATCCACAATGCGGACAAGTCCGCCGCAGCCGTTCTGCAAGGCTTTAAACGCCTCGAAATCGGGATTTCTGAGATAAGCGCCATTCTGTGCGCCCTTTTTCTTCTCGGAGAAGAAGGGTCCCTCCATCTGAATGCCCCGCAGAGCGGCAGCGTCGGAGGGTCTTGCGTCCACAAACGCGCGCGCGGAGGCAAACGCTTTTTCCAGCGTCTCATACGGCAGGGTCATGGAAGCGGGCGCGAATGAGGTCACACCGTTTTTCGCCAAATACTTCGCCATTTTCTCCACACCGGCAGCGTCGCCGTCGGAAAAGTCCGCGCCGGAGTTACCGTGCGTGTGGACGTCGATCAGTCCGGGGATCACATACGCGCCCTGAAGGTCAATCGCGTCGGGTGTCTCCTCCCCCAAAACCTTGCAGAACCTCCCGTCCTCGACGGAAAACGCCCCACGTTCAAACCGAAACTGCTCGGTGTAAATATTCGCATTCTTAAAATTCATCGTATACTCCTTAGAAAATCTGTAGGCCGGGGACATGTCCCCGACGGTGCAGGAACCGCTATCTGTGCATCAAGCCATGTGTCACAGTGCAGGGAGCCCCGACACAGTATTGTAGCACGTGGTATCCCTGACGCGCCCATGCAGGGACTGCGAAAGGAATTGCCCGAAAGGGCTTGCCGCAACCGGTGTGCGCTCTGGTTTCGCAATGACATGCTGGTAGCTTCCCTGTCATTGCGAGGAGCGCAGCGACGTGGCAGCGCAGCCGTTCCCGACGAAGGAGCGTTACGGATGCGGCGTACCCCTTGCGGGTGCAATCTCGTGCAGGAACCACCGGCGACAAACCGATTCACTATTCACCGTTCGCGATTCACTATTTCTCTTACTCCTTCGCCTCCGGCAAGCTTGCCGCCGCGACAGACTGCCCGACACGGCGTGTCTTCTCATCTGGCAGCATCACACATACCTTTTCGGCAAGTGTGGGATACTCCTGCCGCATGATCTTCAGGCAGGTGTCCAAAATAATGCTTCCGCCCACACCGGACATCACGCGCCCGAGGACGATCATGTGATGCACATCATAGAATCGGCAGTAGAGCTTCATCGTGTGCGCCAAATACGCGCCGATGGATTCAAAAATCTGCTTTGCCCGCTTGTCGCCCTTTTCGACGAGCTGCTGCACCGCCTTGAGCTTTTCGGCAGGCGTCAGGCTCTCATCCAGCGCAATTCCCGCCTTGGGCGCAAGCTTAATGACCGCGTCCTGCGAGAAATACTTGCAGCCGACGCCGATATCGGTCGACCACTCGTCCTCCATCGCACCTTCGAACAGATCGACCGGCGCAAAAGCAAGCTCATTGAGCCAGCCGAGCACATTGCCGTCGGCATCCACATAGCCGACCGCCTCGCTCGTGCCCATTGCCATGCCCATAACGGAGCCGCACTCCAAGCCCATCGCGCCCGCCAAAGCGGTCACATCGCCGTCATTGGCAACCACAATGGGTACATCGCCGATCTCCAGCGCCGCGCGGTCATAGATGGTCTTGACAAGGTCACGCTTTTCTCGCGGCACCTTGATAAACAGAGACGAGACCATCGGGCTGTTGCCGATGAATACGCCCGCAGAAGAGACACCGATGCCGTCCACGCGGGGCATTTTGGACGCCGCAGTCTTGAACGCGGCAACGATGCCGTCAAAATGATACTGCGGGTCGGACTCCGTCTTCGGATGCCAAACGACCTCCTCGGAGTAGACGGTCTTGCCGTCAATCACAGCGGAAACCTTGCGGTCGGAGCCGCCCGCGTCGAAGCCGATGCGGCAGCCCTCCATATGTCCGCCGATGGAGACGGAGGACTCATTCGCCTGCGGGCAGTCCTCCATCGGGCAGTCGATGACCTCAAACGGCACCTCGTACACATCCTGCATGAACTGCACGTCGAATTTCCGCTCGCCCTCAAGGGTGTAGGCCTGCTTCAGCCGCTGCGCCAAGCCGGAATCGCCGCAGATATAGATGCGGAAGCCACCGATGGACCACAGGAGGAACTTCACATAGCGCTCAACAAAGCGGTAATCCGCCTCGCGCAGCTCCTCGGTGCCGTGAATTTTCGTGTGATGCACGGAGATTTTGCCCTTGTCGCGTTCGATTGCGATGGTGAGCGGCTTCTGCGCGCCCTTTTCATAAGCGTCAATCCAGACGCCGAAGGGGATAAAGTCCGTGTCCAGCACGGGAAGATTCTTGACGGAATATTCAATGCCTAAATACTTCATAGGTATCTCCTCAATGCTTTGCGGCTTCTTCCGCAACGATTTTCTGCATCTCGTCCCACTTTGCCTCCATATCCGCCACAAGCTTGAGCTGGGCGCGGGCGCGGACGAGGTTATGTTCGGGATAAGCGGTTTTGAAATAACGGTCGCCGTCTAAATAGTCGGTCAGGAAGCGCACCGCCAGCTCCAGCGTGATGATCTTCGCGCCGAGCGGCAGCAGCTCCGTCTCCTTCTCGGTCAGGCTGCGGCAGGCAGTAAGGTAGCCGGCGGTATAAACGCGGAACAGCTCCAAATTGATGCCCATTTTGCTCAGATCCGGCTCATCCTCGGGAGCCGTCGCCGCGCCGAAGCGGATGGAGTCGCCGAAATCATACAGCGAAGAGCCGGGCATAACGGTGTCGAGATCGAGCACGCACATCGCCTTGCGCGTCTCGCGGTTGAGCAGGACATTATTGAGCTTGGTGTCATTGTGCGTCACGCGCAGCGGCAGCTCGTTCGTTTCGAGCAGGCGGCAGATGGTTCCCGCCTCCTTCTCACGCGCCATGATAAAGTCGATCTCCGCCTGCACGCTCTCGGCTCTCCCCGCAGCGTTCTGCGCGAGGGCTTCCTTAAACAAGCGGTAGCGGTTAATGGTATTATGGAACAGCGGGATGGTTTCATGCAGCGTCTCCGCGGGAAAATCGCGCAGTAATTCTTGGAAACGCCCGAACGCGATCGCACTCTCGTAAAAATCGCGATCCGTCTCCGGCGCCTCAAGGCAGATGCCGTCTGCGAATTCATAGCAGCGCCAAAAGTCGCCCGCCTCGTCCACATAGAAATAATCGCCTGTGTCGGCAATGACAAAATGCAGCGTCTCGGTCGGGTCGGTTACGCGCTCGCTGAGATACTTCGTCACGGCGCTGACGTTCTCCATGACCGCCTTCGGGTCAGTGAAAACATATTTGTTGATACATTGTAAAATGTAGACCTTGCCGTGTTCGGTCTTGACCTGATAAGTACTGTTGATATGCCCTGAACCAAATTCCTTGCAGCTGATGCAAGCACCGTCGGTCTGAAAATGCCCAACCACGGCATTCGGATTAAGGGTTTTCTTCATACGGGATCATCCTCTCGTTTCTTTCATCCTATGCGCAAACGGCTTTCGGGTGTGTGAATTCGATGTTACGGTGTTTGATTATAACACGCATTTACCAAAAAGGCAAGCAAATAATACATTTTCGACGGTGTTTTCCATAAAAAACCTCAGACAAGCGCGAGTTTTGTAGGTTTGTCTTAGATTTTTTCTTTTTTTGCCTTAGCTTTCCCCAAGCTCCTGCGTCCTGCGCAGCGCGGCATACATACCATTCCGGCGCATCAGCTCATCGTGCGTTCCCTCCTCGCGAATCTTTCCGTCGGCAATGACGATAATGCGCGAGGCGCTGCGGATGGTGGATAGACGGTGCGCGATAATCAGCGTCGTGCGTCCGACCGCCAAAGCATCGAGGGCAGATTGAATCTTCGCCTCGGTCACGCTGTCTAAGGCGCTCGTCGCCTCGTCGAGGATCAAAATCGGCGGATTCTTCAGGAAAATCCGCGCAATGGAGACGCGCTGCTTCTGCCCGCCCGAGAGGAGCGTCCCGCGTTCACCGACATAGGTGTCAAAGCCGTCCGGCATTGCCATAATGTCGTCATAAATTTCCGCGCGCTTCGCCGCCGCAATGACCTCCTGCATCGTGGCGTCAGGTCTGCCATAGCGGATGTTGTTGCCGATGGTGTCGGCAAAGAGGAAGACATCCTGCTGCACAACGCCGATGGCCTGATGCAGAGAGCCTTGCGTCACATCGCGGACATCCAGCCCGTCAATTGTAATCGCGCCGTCCGTCACATCGTAAAAGCGCGGGATCAGGCGGCAGAGCGTGCTCTTTCCGCCACCGGAGGGACCGACAATCGCGACCGTCTCGCCGGAATGCACGCGCAGGCTGACCCTCTCCAGCACCCCCTGCTCCTCCTCGTAGGCAAAGGAGACTTTCTTGACCTCAATCTCGCCGCGGACGTTTTTCAGTTCTTTTGCGTCAGGCGCGTCCTTGAGCGAAGGCTCGGTGCGCATCAGCTCCGCAAATCGGCTCAAGCCCGCAAAGCCGTTGGCAAACATCTCGGCGAAGTTGATGAGCTTGCGGACGGGGCTGATGAAGGTCGAAATATACAGGCTGAAGGTCAGCAGGTCGATCATCTCAATGCTGCCCTGCATCAAAAGCGCGCCGCCCACGGCAATCACCGCGACGGAGAGCATCGACATGAAGAATTCGAGCGAGCCGGAGAAAATGCCCATCTCACGGTGAAATTCCCGTTTGGACACCTTGAAGCGCTCATTTGCCTCATTGAACTTGCCGAATTCGACCTCCTCATTGGCAAACGCCTTCGCCGTGCGGATGCCTGAGAGAGAGGATTCGATCTCCGCGTTGATCGCGGCGGTCTTGCTCTTGACGCCCTTCGACACGGCGCTCATCTTGCGGCGGCGGGAGATGACCACAACGAGCAAAATCGGCAGGATGATGCACACCACCAGCGCCAGCCGCCACTCAATCGTAAACATCACAATCAGCGCGCCGACAATCGTCAGCACGGAGATGACCAAGTCCTCCGGACCGTGGTGGGCAAGCTCTGTGATCTCGAACAGATCGCTTGTCAGGCGGCTCATGAGCTGCCCCGTGCGGTTGTGATCGTAGAATTCATAGCCAAGCGTCTGCATATGGGAAAACAGGTCGCGGCGAATGTCCGCCTCAACGCGGATGCCGAAGGTGTGTCCCCAGTAGCAGATGATATAATACAGCACCGCGCGCACCAAATAGGCGAATGCCATCACGCCCATCACGATAAAGAAGGTGCGGTACGCCGCCTGCGGCAGCAGCTCGTTCATCGCCGTGCGCGAGACGAGCGGGAAGGCCAAATCGACCGCCGCGACCAAAATCGCGCAGAGCATGTCCATCGCAAAAAGCCTGCGGTGCGGTTTGAAGTAAGAGAGGAAAATGCGGAGCAAGCCGTGTTCCTGATAGAACTTCGTGTTCATTTTGCGCCGTCCTTTACGATATTGTGGATCCAAACGCCCTTTTTGATCAGGATCAGCCCGATCACGCACTTGCCGATGTCCGCAAGCTGACAGACCAAATAAAGCGGCAGAATGGAAAAACCGACCACGCGCCGCAGGAAGAACGCCAACGGCACGGTAATGCACCAGACATACACGCTGTCAAACAGGAAGGTGATAAAGGTCTTACCGCCCGAACGCATCGTGAAATAGGTCGCGTTGGCAAGGCTGTTGATCGGCATGGTCAGCGCGACGATCAGGATAAATTTCGACGCAAGCGCCCGCACCTCCGGCGGCTGCGCGGTGTAAATATTCGGAATGTAAGGGGAGAGCAGCGCCATCACCCCGCCGATCACGAAGCAGATCGCCACGGAAAAGACGATCAGCTTGCGGTCAGTGTCCACGGCTTCCTCAAGCTTGTTCGCACCGAGGAGCTGTCCGACAATGATGCCGACGGCATTGCCCATCGCCAAAAAGGCGACATTGAACACGTTGCCGACCGTGGACGCGATTGTGTTGGCGGGCACAACGATCAGTCCGCACAGGCTGTAGCACATGCCGAGCATCGCCATACCGCCCGCCCACAGCGTCTCGTTAATCATCAGCGGAATGGTCTTGCGCGTTATACTGCCCGCGAGCCGCTTCGGAATGCGCATGGAGCGGTACACCCCGGCAATAAAGCGGCACCTTTCGGAATGCCGATGCGTCCAGACCATCACAATGGCAGCCTCAACAAATCTCGCGATCACCGTCGCAATCGCCGCGCCGGCGGAGCCGAGCCGTGGAAAGCCGAGATAGCCGAAAATCAGCAACGCGTTGAAGCAGAGGTTCACGAGCACCGAAATGATCCCCGCAACCATCGGCACAATTGTCTGTCCCGTCTCGCGGAGCGTGCCGGAATAGCATTGTGAAAGAATAAAAGGGAAAAAGCCGATCAGCATAATGCGCAGATATTTTTGTGCGTAGTGTAGCATCTCCGCCCGCTGCTCCGCCGTTCCCTCACCCTTTAGATAGAGCGCGATCAGGTCCTCGCCAAACAGCAAAAACACGCCGACACCGACCAGCATCAGCGCCGTGCAGATCAGCAGCTTATAGCGGAACGCATTGCGCACACCCTCGTGGTCGCCGTTGCCGTAAAACTGCGCGCCGAAAATGCCCGCGCCGGATACCGCGCCGAAGATCGCCAAATTAAAGACAAAAATGAGCTGATTGGCAACGCCGACACCGCCCATCTGCGTCTCTCCGACACCGCCGACCATAATGTTGTCCAGCAGGGCCACGAACTGCGTAATACCGTTTTGTATCATAATCGGCACAGCAACCGCCAGCGCCATCCGATAAAACGCCCGATTTCCGACCAATTTTCTCCGTAAGCTTGAAACCATAGTGTCCTCCAAGTTCTTGTTGAAAGTCGTCAGAATATTGTATCAGAATTTGCAAAACAATGCAACCACCATTTTCCCCCATAATCGCGTACAAACTCTCCTCCCATGTCATTGCGAGGAGCGCAGCGACGTGGCAATCTCGTGCACTCCCCTCCAAATTGCGCGAAAAAACACCGCAGAACGGAAGCCCACTTCTGCGGTGTGTCACTATTCTCATTTCTCCGAGCCATGCGCCCGTTCCAAAATCTCCGCGACCATAAGGCTCTGTCTTGCCATGCGCGCAAAGAACGCCTCGTCCCGCGCCTCGATCGCATCCCGAAACCGCTCCAGCTCATAAACCATCCGATTTTCCGCGTGCGCCGCGTCGATTTTGATCTCCATACCGTCCAAAGCCGCGCTGCAAACGCCAAAATCATTCATCGGGCCGTCCTCTGCAAAGAACCCGCGCTCCCCTTCCACACGACAGCCGCTGCCGAGGTTCGCGTTCTTCGCCGTGACAATGCGCACCGTCAAATTAGGATAACGCAGCGTCAGCTCCCCGGCGAGGTCGATGCCGTTCTCGCCCAATTCCGGCGCGTACCGCACACCCTCCGGCATGCCAAACAGATCCACCGCCATATGGACGCAGTACACGCCCATGTCGTTCAGTGCACCCGCCCGCATCGCAGGATTGAAAATATTCGGATTCTCTCCGCGCAGATAGGCGTCATATTTTGAGGAATACTGCGCATAGCAAAGCTCCGCACTGCGAAGCGTGCCAAGCTGCGGCAAAAGCGCGCGGCATTGCAAATACTTCGGCATGAACAGCGTCGTGATCGCCTCAAAGAAGAACACGCCGTTCTCCCGCGCGGTGTCGATCATCCGCCGCACCTCCGCACCCGTGACCGCAGCAGGCTTTTCCACGATCACATGCTTCCCCGCCCGCATCGCAAGGCACGCCTGTTCCGCGTGGAAGCGGTTAGGCGAGGCGATATAGACCGCGTCGATGTCCTCTTGCGCCAGTAGCTTGTTATAATCCGCGCAGACCGCCGCCACACCGACGGAATCTGCAAATTCCCTGCCGCGCGCAAAATCGCGGGAATAGACTGCGCGGCACTCCACGCCGTCCACCTGCGCCATGGCATGCTGCATCAGGCGCATAATGGCGCTCGTCCCGACCGTCCCGAACCTCAGCATTTCGTCCTCTCCTCCGCGTCGAAGCCAAACAGCCGCGCCGCATTATTATATAGTATATTCTCCTCCTCCCGCTGCGGCAGGCGCAGCGCCAAGAAGCGCTCCAGCTCCTGCGCGGGATTCCACATCGGATAATCCGTACCGAATAACACACGCTCCGCGCCGTAAGCGGCGATCAGTTCCTTTGCGCGCATATCGTCCATCGCAAAGAAGGACGACGAGCAATCGACCCAAAGATTCTCAAACCGCCCCGCAAGCTGTCCTGCCGCCTCGTCCCAAACCGAGTAGCCGCCGAAATGCGCGGCAATGACCGTAAGCCTCGGAAAACGGCGCAGCAGCGGCAAAAGCTGTTCGGGATTCGAAAAGCTGTAGCGCCGGTCGCCCGTGTGCAGCAGCAGCGGCAGCACGCCCTCGCACTGCTCGCAGAGCGCAAAGCACGCCTTGCTGTCCAAGCGGAAGCGCTGAATGTCGGGGTGCAGCTTCACGCCGTGCAGACCCAGCTCCCGCAGATGCGCAATGTCCTCCGTCAGCGTCTCACTCTCCGGATGCAGCGCCCCGAAGCCGTACAGGCGGTCGGGAAACTGCGCCACCTCAGCGGCGATGAACTCGTTGATGCTCCCCACCTGCTCCGGCTTCGTCGCCACAGACTGCACAAGGAAACGGTCAATGCCCGATCCCTCGATAAACAGCGTCTGCACCGTACCATCGTAGGTTTCTCCGAGGTTGTCATAGAAGGTCGCTGTCGCCGCAGCCGCCTTTTGCGCGATCTTCGCGGGATAAATATGGCAATGTGCGTCAAAAACCTTCATCACAGACGCTCCAATACCGCAACAAGATAGTCCCATGTCCGCTCGACCGAGCCGATGTCCAGCTTCTCGCGGCTCGTGTGGATGTCATGCATCTGCGGGCCGAAGGAGACGGCGTCCAGTCCCCTCAGGCGGTCGGAGAAGATGCCGCATTCCAACCCCGCATGGATCGCTTCGACAACCGGTTCCTTGCCGTAAAGCGCGCGGTAGGTATCGACCATCGTCTCGCGCAGACGGGATTCCTTCTGATATTCCCACGCGGGATACTCGCCCGACTGCGAATACGCCGCACCGAAGCTGCCGCCGATCTCCCGTAAGGAGGCAATCAGCGCCGTCTTTTCCGCGTTGACCGAGCTGCGCACGGAGAAGGTCAGCTCCACACCTTCCGCCTCAGTCTTGAGAATGCCCAGATTCAGCGAGGTCTGTACCAACCCCTCGATGTCCTTACTCATCGCCTGCACGCCGTTGGGCAAGGCGTTCAAAAGCCCCAGCACCGCCGCAGAAGCTTCCTCCGTCATGGGAAGCAGCTCGCTTTCCGCTTTTTCGCAGACAAATTCGACCGCCGTCTCCGTTGCGGGAAGCGTCTTCTTCACCTCCGCCGCAGCCGCCGCGAACGCCGCTTCCGGCTGCTCCGCAAGCACCAGCGCCTCGCTTGTGCGCGGAATTGCGTTGTCCTTGCTGCCGCCGCCGATGGAAATCAGACGCACGGGCAGCCTCGCAAGGATATTCGCAAGCACCTTGTTCGCGTTGGCTCTACCCTTGTTGATCTCCACGCCGCTGTGTCCGCCGGTCAATCCACGCACCGCCATGCGCCAGACCTCACCCTGCGCCGCCTCGCGCGTGATCTGGCGTTTCAGGCAGCTCGTCGCACCGCCCGCGCAGCTCACGGTCAGAATGCCCTCGTCCTCCGAGTCGCAGTTGAGCAGCACACGCCCTTGCAGCACGGACATATCCATCGCGTCCGCGCCGAGCATGCCGATCTCCTCATCGACGGTAAACACCGCCTCAAGGGGCGGATGCTTCAGCGTGTCGGACGCCAGAATTGCCAACGCATATGCAACCGCAATGCCGTCGTCCCCGCCGAGGGTCGTCCCCTCTGCGAAAATATACCTCCCGTCATGCGCCAAGCGCAAGCCGTCCTTGGAAAAGTCAATGTCGCAGTCCGCATCCTTTTCGCAGACCATGTCCAAATGTCCCTGCAAAATGACGGTCGGATGCCCCTCATACCCCTTCGACGCAGGCTTATAGATCACCACATTGTTCCATTCGTCCTGCACATAGCGCAGCCCGTGTTCCTGCGCAAAACGGACACAGTAATCCGAAATCCGCTTCGTGTCCCGCGACCCATGCGGAATCGCGCAAAGCTCCTCAAAATAACGCAGCGCCTCCTGCGGACGCAAGCCTTCTAAAACGCTCATCAAATCGCCTCCGTAAAATGATTACCGCTATCATACCACATTTTCCCCCAAACGACAACTTTTTTCCCGCCGATTTTCACATTTTCCCCACTCCCCTGTAGACCGGAGACATGTCATAAGCCGCGTGCAGGAACGGCCAACTGCACACAAACTTCCCCACACACTCCTGTAGGGCGGGGACTACCAACTGCGTATAAACCCCCACCAATATCATTGCGAGGAGCGCAGCGACGCGGCAATCTCTGCAATGTCGAGGAAACAGGCTTCTTGGTGCCTTCGCACCGTCCAATTTTTTCTCCGCCCGAATCACCCCGAACCACGTCGAAAGAAAATTCCGCAAAATCAATTTTTTCACTTGACAACCGCACACTCCTGTGCTATTCTATATAGGCATTGAGGCGCAGCCCTCAAAAATTGCATATCGCGGAGTAGAGCAATTGGTAGCTCGTCGGGCTCATAACCCGGAGGTTGCAGGTTCAAGTCCTGTCTCCGCAACCAGATTTAGCCTCCAAAATCTTCGGATTTTGGAGGCTTTTACTATGTTCTGTAAACTTTTTTAAGTTTCTATTTTTTGCGTTTTTTTCGAGGTCGAACAACCAAGGGGCTTTCGACTTGTCGGCATTTTGTCGGCAAGCCGACGGCGACGACGGGATGACACTATGATTCCATTTCCATGCTTTTCCTTAATGCAAGATGCTTTTGCTCCAAAGCTTTCCAACGCAAGTCCAAAGACAAACACTTTTGTAGGGCGGTTTTCATTTCCTCTGATTCATAAGCTGCGCCACTTTCCACAAGGCGCTTCAGCTCTGCTTTGGCTGCTTCCAATTCTTCCCCCAACTTCACAAGCTGAATTGCAGACAATACGATTCCTTTTCCTCTGTTTTTCAATTCTGCACTCCTCCCCTGCTTCTTAATTTGGTATCACCAAATTTATTTTTATTATATTTGGTATTACCAAATTTATCAACCCCGTTTCTACATATAATTTGTGTAATCGGGGGTGTCTTCTATGAAAACAAGAAAGTTGGAGCTCGGAGACCGTAATATCATTGGTGCCCGTGTGACAAAGGCAAGATTGGATTTAGGCATGAAGCAAGTAGAGCTGCTTGCAAAGCTGCAGCTTGCCGGGATCGACATGAGCATTCCTGCGCTTTCTCTGTTGGAAGGTCAGAAACGCCCCGTTTCGGATATCGAGTTGAATGCTTTGGCAGACATTTTGCATGTTTCCGTAGACTGGCTTCTCGGCCGCCAAAAGTAGGAAACATCCTGAACTGAATTAGCTTTTGCCTATATATTATTTCCATGAAGCCATGCAGACATTTGTTTGCATGGTAATTTTTATTGGAAGGAGGACAAACCTTGGAAGAATCGCCTAAGGCAGAATGGCTGAATTCTGTTTATTGCGACATTGCGCTTTCCATCAGCACAGAAGCCGCTGTTGCAATACATCAGCTGTTCAAAGGGCAGCAAATCACCTTTCCGGTTCGACTGTTCCGCTCCGAATATCTGAAAGATAGAATTCAAGCAGAATTCGATGGGACAAACATCCGCACACTTGCAAAAGAATACGGCTATTCTGAAAAAACAATTCGCAGATTGATTAAGAAAACATGACGGTCTGGAGAATGCCTTGTGGTGTTCTCCTTTTTGCTTTTTATGGAGGAGATTTTATGATTCTAAAATTTGGGACATTAAAAGAGCTTGCACAGCATAAAGGCGAGATGCCGGAGGAGGTATTCTGCCATCTGCATTCCAGCCTTCGGATTCTGGATGAAGATTACGGTGCAAATCGCAACATTGACCTTGATGATGGCGGTTTCGCTCTGCTGTTCGACACAGAGGACGATTTCACGCAGATTTGTCACTTAGGAACAATTGACTTTTCCTACCATGTTCCGGAATGGGTTGACCGCATCAAAACAAAAGACAGAGACTACGCCGCTGCTTTGTATCTCACAAGCAATGATTTCGGCATCATCCTTGTTGCCCCTGTTGAAATTCTGTCCCTGCTTCCCGATGTTCAAGAGTCCCTAAAGGATTCATAGCCAGCAAGTAAAAGCGGAGTATTCCAGGCTCAGAATACTCCGCTAATTTAATTTTTAATTCCAAACTGCGTAATCGCGTGTAGAACCTTTGGTTTTCCAGTGGTTCTACCAATCACGCGGTTACGCGGTTGCAAAAACTATTTTTTGTTTTCGTCTAATTCAATCTTTGTGATACCCAATAGCATTTCATAAATCTGATCACAAGAAAGAATCTCTTCGCTTGCAGCTTCTTTCAAAAATGGGTTCCCTCTTTTCTCTTTTTCCAAAGTTATTTCTGAAAACTTATCGGTTCGACATGTCTTCCCTTCGCGGCCGCAATTGCATTTTTGGCTTTCTTCTTCTGAAAGAAGCATAATGATTAACTGATTTCCATGGAGAATACTGTCGTATATGTAGCGCTTTGTAAAAGCTTTATCTATCAGATATTTTACCCGATCAGCATATTTCATTTTTACTTGAACCATTAAAGTGTTCTCGTTTATACGATAGATATACGGATTCGGAAAGACACAATAGTCTCTCTGTAGCTTTCTTAAGTCCACTATCGCCCGACCATTAATTCCGTTGTAGTCCTCAACATTTCCAGCAACATAGTCCCCCTCTGAATTTTTATGTATTTCTCCTTGAGAATACTTAATTGCAGCTCTTAATAAATCCATAGATATTGTCTTTCCAGTAGTGTTAAAGCAATTATTGTATTCATTTTTCAAATCGTGTAGTTTAGAAATCTCTGTTTTCTTCCTCAACAACTCTTTCAGGTTAATTATCACGCTCTTGTACCTTTGTTTATTAGTTTCTTTCATAACGTCCTCCAATTCTTACTTAATTTTTTTGAAAAATCTACTTCATTTTAGCAAAAAAATAGCTGTGTCGTCAAGAGCTGCCCCAGCATGGCAAGGCCATCGGTCTTGATCTTTCGCAAAAGCAACTTTAAATGTCTTTAATTTTCGACAGAATTCTCAAAATCAGGCAAAAAAGCTGTGCTTGCTGAACTGCTGGCGCTGTGCTACGATATGGCCACAGGGATCCGCTGGCCAGCATCTTCTGAAATTTAAGAAGGAGGCATAAAAATGCCTGAATCATTTTCTTTTAAGGATGTTGCATTGGAGATTTTGCACGATGCAGAAGAGTCCTTTCAGTTCCGTGGCGGTCGCGTTCCTGCAATGACGCTCGAAACCGACTCCAATGATTTTTATCCTGTCTCCAGCAGGGATGTCGATGCTTTTTTGATTGATTTTTTGTATCATGAAAAGGGCATCATCGCAAATCGTGATTTGCGGCAAATGATCATTGACGGATTCATGTCATTTGCGATGAAGGCATCACTGCAGGAGCCAGCTTACCGAATTGCGCAACATAAAAAAACCATTTATTACCGCTTGTCTGAGCAGAATCTCTTGCGCATCTCCGCAAAAGGTGTCAAACCAATAGAATACGCGAAAGGCGTTGCATTTTGGACGGATGCTTCTGACCGACCACAAATTCAACCCGACCTTAGCGTCAAACCGCGGAAGCTGCTACCGCTGCTTCGCAAAGCTTTCCGCGTCAATTCCGAGTATGAGTTGACATTCGTTGCAAACCTTGTCGCTTTTTTCTGTCCGAACCTGCGGACACCCATCTTGGTTCTGTCAGGGGAAAAGGGAACGGCCAAAACCACAACGTCACGTCACATAATGGATTTGGTCGCGCCTTCGTCTGTCCAGCAAGTGGTTTCGCTGCCCTCTCGAGAGGATGCCCTAATCGCGCAAATCACCAATGCCTATATCACCGCCTTTGACAATGTGCAGTTCCCCATTTCTCCACGCTTTTCTGATATCCTATGTCAGTTGGTCACGCATGGCTCGTATTGCAAGCGATCGTTGTACAGTACCAACGGAAAAGCGGTTTTTGCACTTCGCGGAAAATTGATCATGAACGGCATTGACGAGATTGCTGCTCGGCCTGACTTTGCTGAGCGTTGCAATGTCGTGTATCTCGACGTCATTACATCCGCAGAAAGACGTTGTGATTCCGAAATTGAAGCGGAATTTGATGCGATTAAGCCAAAAATCCTCGGTGCAATCATCAATACAATAGCAGCCGTCTTGGCAGATACGAAGGATTATTCCGCATTTGCCAAACCACGCATGGCTGAGTTCGCTCAATTCGGACTCAAGGTCATGACAGCCATTGGCGCAGACCCAAGCGAATTCTTACAGCAGTATCAGCATGGCATTGAGGAGCAAATCGCTGATGCTGAGGCAAGATCACCAATTGTCCGCGTCATCGACAAACTTCTTTTCCAGAAAACCGGCCAGCATGTTCGTGAGACACCTACAATCATTGCAACGCAGGTCAATCGTATTGCCAGTCAATTTGGGATCCCGCTAACGGAGCAGACCGCGAACTCAATCACCAAGACACTGAAAAAAAGCATATCTGCGCTTAAGGCGTCTGGTATCATTTTGACACTGCCAGCCACTCGACAAAATGAAAGGTGGGTTGAATTACGAAAAGTAGGCGAAAGCACCCCCACTCGCGAGCATCATCCACTGCCAGTTGTGGACGAACTCGACGAAAATTTAGACGATCTATAAAAGGAGGTGTTGTTGTGTCAATTAAGACGTATATCCGTAGCCGTCCGCGTAAGGGCGGCGAGGAATCCTATGAGATCACTGTCGATCATGGCTTTTTCGACGTTCTCCAAGATGGCCAAGTCGTCTCGAAGCGCATTCGGACAACAAAAACGATTCGCGGCACGAAGGCGCAAGCTGAAATCTACGCTGCACAACTCGCAGCAATGGCGGAGGGGCAAGACCCCTTCGCCTCCCCCAAAAAGCAGCGGCGCATGACGTTGCAAGACTGGAACAAGGTTTTCCTCCGTGACCACACACCGAACATTGAGGAAAGTACCCGCGCAGGATACCGGACAAATCTGTCCTATTTCGAGGCAAGCCCTGTGGGGAAAATAGCCCTTGATCGTCTGTCCAATCGCACGCTGCAACAGTTCTTCGACAGTCTTTTGGACGAATCACCAAAAGGAACCGGAGCGCCTCTCAGCCCTCGTACAATCCGCCACATTCATTCTGCGCTGCATTTATCTTTAGCAGAAGCGATCAGGGCAGGTTTGATTTCTCAAAATCCGGCCGAATCCATTCGTCTGCCAAAACGCGGCTCTTTTGAAGCGCAGCATTATGAGTTGGAAGAACTGCAGGAAATCTTGGAGGCCGCAAACGGTGAAACACTGTGCAAAAGATTGCTGATCTTCCTCTACGTCCATACGGGAATACGGCGCGGTGAAGGCTGCGGCCTGCGCTTCAGTGATGTTGATTTTCAGAAGTGTCAACTACGTGTCCGTAACAACAGAGTGCGCGGTGAAGATGGCGAGGTCGTAGAAAAGCGCCCCAAAAGCGTTCACGGCAACCGTGTCATTACCGTTCCTGCATCGTTGATTGCTCTGATCAAGAAGGAACAAAAGCGCAGACTGAGCAAAGGATTGCCAGCGGTCTATGTGCTTGGCGGCAAGAACGGCGAGGCATTTGCTCCCGATACGGTCAGCCGTTACTGGCGGACGTTCCTCCAAAAGCATCCGGAAATCCGCCCGCTGCGGCTTCATGATCTTCGCCATTCGCAAATGTGCTTGCTGTTGGAGCAAGGTGTCACACCTGCGGTTGCTGCTGCTCGTTTAGGTGACACGACTGCTACTGCCATGAATTCTTACGCCCATTCGTCCTCTGCAAAAGAAGCCAAAGCAGGAGCCCTTGTAGAAAAGGCTCTGTGTGGCTGATAAACTGCCCCTAACGCCGTTATTCGACGTTAGGGGCTTTTGTGCGTCAAAGTGAAAAATCTCTACATTCCGTTGACCTTAATACTGATTCCAGTGCTTCCTTTTCCACGTAGACGCTGCGGCCGATTTTGTGATATGGGACATACTTTTTGACAAATGCGATGATCTTTTTCTTGGAAAATGGCAGGTACTTTTCTTGAATTTCAGCGATTCCTATGTACATTCTTTCGTTTTCTGTTTTCATTCTGATACTCCTTTTCTGATTCCTCTGCTGTACTGCCTGTGAAGAGACGGCAAACCGTTTGCCGATGCTCCACCAGTTCTGTTTTTGATAATGCCCGTCCCAATGCTCTTGACTGGCCGCTTGTGAGCTTGTCGACAATAAAGCAATCCCGTTTCACAACTACCTCTGCATCGGGAATGATTTCTTCAGCGATATCCTCTTGTCAATCAGCGCTCCCGCATATCCTTCGTGTTCCGCACTATCCTTTTGCGTCCAGCCATTGCCACAGCAATGTTTTGTGCTTTTTCTCTCGACTTCGGTAACTTTCATTTACTACCACCTCCAAGGGTTCCT
>JAQXWB010000076.1 GCA_029225225.1 Bacillota bacterium
CTCATTTGGTTTGCAGTCCTTTCTTCCCAAGGCATGCCGGTTTCCTCCCGTTTTTTGCCTTGATTATATCACAAAACTGTAAACCATGTTCTTGCACAATCTGTAAACCATCTTACTGCACCAAACATATCAGCCGCCCGCATACAAGCATAACGAAATAAACGCATTTCAATCGCCTCCTGCGCATAGGGTAGCAGGGGGCGGTTTTTATGTGTAAGAAGAACGAATTGCTTGGCACGGCTTTGATGGCATTGGGGGCGGGAATGCTGCTCTCTCTGCTGTTCTCCTCCGTTTTTGCGCTCGGCGTGATCGGCGTGGCGCTGCTGATCGGCGGACTTTGCTGCACGCGAAGATAAACAGGCATAAAGTTGTCCGACACCACATATATACTCGTAGAACGAAGAAGGAGTGAGGACAATGGAGCTTGTGTTTCAGGACAGTCAACTGGAATATCTGAGCAGAATCCTCTGCGAGACGGTCTCGCAGGAGCAGACTGCCGATGTGATCATCCCTGACAGTTATCCCGACGCAGAGCGCGTGGTCGATGCCTTCGGCACGCTGCTCATCCGTTCGGAGGAATGTATGGCGGGCAGCGCCTCGGTCGCGGGCGTGGTGCAGGCGGGCGTCCTGTTTGTCAGCGAACAGGGACAGGTCGAGTGTGTGCAGGCGCAGATCCCGTTTTCCGTTCGGCGTGACTTTTCTGCGGAGCAGGAGAGCTGCACGCTGCAATGCCGCTGCACGCTGCGCAGTGTCGATGCCCGACCGCTCAACTCGCGTAAGCTGCTTGTGCGTGTCGGGATCTCCTGCACGCTCTGCGTCTATGCGCCGAAAAAGCATCTTTGCTACGATATCGCAGAGCCTGCGGAGAACCTCCAGCTCAAGCGCGTGGAACTGCCGCTGCAAATGCCGCTTGACTTAGGGGAGCGGAGCTTCGGCCTGAATGAGGAGCTGGAACTTCCGAACGGAAAGCCCGCGATTTCGCGCCTGCTCAAATGCCTTTACCGAACCCAACTGCAAGAGCAGCGGGTTGTGGGAAGCAAAGCCGTGTTTAAGGGAGAAATGATCGTCCATGCGCTTTATGAGAGCGATGACGAGACGCTGCATATGCATGAGTGGAGCGTGCCGTTCTCGCAATATGCGGAGCTGGAGCGGGAATCGGACGACAGTGACTTGCAGACGATGCTCACGCTGACCTCCGCAGAGACGGAACCGGACGGACAGATCGACAGCCGACGCTTGCTCACAAGTGTCAACATTTTGGCGCAGTGCCTCGTCAGCGGTATGCAGCGCATCCGTCTCATTGAGGACGCCTTCTGCACCGATGCGGAGTTAAAGCCGCAGTTTGACGATTGGCAAATCAGCGGCGTGCTTGACCGGCAGACCTTCCGCGAGACGGCGATTACCGAGAGCGACGAGCCGGCAGAGAGCATCGTTGACGCGTGTATGTATCCCGAAGAGGCAAGCAAACAGCGCACGGGGGAAAAGACGCAGATCGAGCTGCCGCTGAATTGTAACATCCTGTATTACGATGCCGAGGGGAAGCTGCGCGGCAAGACACTGCGCCCATCCGTACAACTTGAGACGGAGCTTTCGGAGAACGCTGCCTGCGGCGTGACGGAGGTTGTGGGCGGTGAACTCTTCTGCGCTGCGGGCAGCGGCGGCATCGCCCTGCGCGCACCGGTGAGCGTTACGGTCGAGTCGAGCGCGGTGCATTCTCTGCATGCGGTCTGCGGCGGTGAGATCACGCCCTTGGAGGAGGAGAGCGGCCGAAAGCCCGCGCTGATCCTGCGCAGGACGGACGGCGAAGAGGAGATTTGGCAGATCGCCAAAGACTGCCGCACCTCCGTGCGTTCCATTCAGGACGCCAACGACCTAAAGGGCACCTCCGTGCCGGAGAATACTCTGCTGCTGATTCCGATGTAACAATGACCACTGGATTATAGTGATTCGTAGGCATAACAAAATACGAAAAATCGGGACGTGGGGAAGTACCCTCGTCCCGATTTTGCGCGGAGGCTAAAACCTGCGGTAACCCCTGCTCTGTGGCGCGCCGATGCTGTTTTCGGTGTTCTCCGTGTTGCTCGAATCGTTTGTTCCGTTGTGCGTACCATTCCCGTTTGTTCCGTTGTGCGTACCGTTCGTGTTTTCGGAATGCTCTGTGCTGCCGGAATGGGTCGTGCTGCTTTCCGTTTCGTTGCGGTGTGTGGTAGTGGGCATCAGCTCCGAGGCAGCGTCGGTCTGACGGTCGTTGGGATTGCTTGTGATTGAACCGTTGGGTTCTTTGGAGACATTGCCGCCGTTTGTGCAGCCGGTCAACAGCATGCAAAGCATGGTCGTGACCGAGATCAATGCGAGAAAACGCTTCATATTTGTCCTCCTGTGTTTTTATTTGCGGTCGTAGTTTATCCGCTGCCGCGAAAAAAATACGCGGATCATATTTTTTTCAGAAATCGGTCGTTTTGGATTGATTTATCGCGAAACGGATTGTATAATGAATGGGACAAAACGACAAAACTGCAAAGGGGAAGCAAAATGAAAAAACTGACCGTGAAAAAAGATGCGCAATGTATGGCGTGCCTCGAATGTGTCCGCGCCTGCTCCAACGCGTTTTATAAGGAATTTCACCCTGATAAGTCCTGCATCAAGATTGTGCAGCGTAACGGCAAGGTGCGCCCGATGACCTGCGTCCAGTGCGGCAAGTGTGCAAAGACCTGCGAGCATGGCGCGATTACGCAGAATCCCAAGACGGGTGTGTACATGATCAATAAGAAGCTCTGCGTCGGTTGCGGCAAGTGCAAGGAAGCCTGCCCGTTCGGCGTGCTGGTCTTCGAGCCGGAGATGCCCAACGCCTCCAAGTGTATCGCCTGCGGCATCTGCGCCAAAGCCTGCCCGATGGAAGTGCTGGAGATCACGGAGAACTAAGAACCGAAAACGCCCTCTGCGGGCGTTTTCTTTTTGAAAAAGCATTGAGAAACAAAAGGGAATGTGGTATGATAAAAGAAAAAACAATGGAGGTAACTTATGGCTGATACAAAAAAGATCCCCGAGCGCGCTGAGGTGCGTGAGGAGGACAAGTGGGCAATCCATGATATTTATGCGACGGACGAGCTTTGGGAAGCGGATCTGGAAAAGGCAAAGCAGTACGTCTCCGAGTATGCCGCATTTGCGGGCAAGCTCGGCGAGAGCGCCGAACAGCTCTTAGGTTATATGGAGCTGGAGGAAAAGGTTGCGATTTTGGCGGACGCCCTCGGCAACTATGCCATGCGCCGCTCTGATGAGGACGCCCGTGTTTCGAAATATCAGGCGATGGTCGGCAAAATCATGAGCGCCTATGTCGAGCTGAATGCCGCTTCCAGCTTTGCAACGCCCGAGATCATGGCGATCTCCGACGAGACAATGGAGAAATTTTATGCCGAGTGCCCCAAGCTGGAGCGCTACCGCCGCTGTCTGAACGACATTCGCCGCCGCCGCGCCCATGTCCTCAGCCCCGCGGAGGAAAAGCTGCTGGCTGCCGCCGGTGAAATGGCGAACGCGCCCGACAACATCTACGGCATGTTCAACGACGCCGACGTGACCTTCCCTGACGCCGTGGACAGCGAGGGAAATCGTCATCCGCTGTCGCAGGGGACTTATATCTCCTATATGGAGTCGAGTGATCGCGTCCTGCGCAAGAGTGCGTTTGAAAACCTCTACCACACCTACGGCGCGTATAAGAACACGATCTCTGCCGTCCTGTCCGCGCAGGTCAAGCAGCTCCAGTTCTTTGCGCAGGCGAGAAAGTACGGCTCCTCTTTGGAAGCCTCCCTCGACGCGACCAATGTGCCGGTTGCGGTTTATACGAATCTGATCGAAGCTGTCCACAAGAATATAGACAAAATGTACCGCTATGTCGATCTGCGCAAGAAGCTCCTCGGCGTGGACGAACTGCATATGTACGATCTTTACACGCCGCTGGTCGAGGGCGTTGCCAAGCACGCGAGCATCGACGAGGCAAAGCAGACCGTTTATGACGCGCTCGCGCCCCTCGGCGAGGACTACCGCAAGATCCTCAAGGAGGGCTTTGACAACCGCTGGATCGACATCTACGAGAACGCGGGCAAGCGCTCAGGGGCGTACTCCGCGGGCGCGCGCGTGCACCCGTTCGTCCTGTTGAACTATACCGGCACGCTCGACAGCGAGTTCACCCTTGCGCACGAGATGGGTCACGCGCTGCATTCCTATCTCTCCAACAAGACGCAGAACCCGCTCGACGCGGAGTATGTGATCTTCGTCGCGGAGGTCGCCTCGACCTGCAACGAGGCGCTGCTGATGGAATACCTCCTCGGCAAGACCACCGACAAGAAGGAGCGCGCCTATCTCATCAACCATTTCTTGGAGCAGTTCCGCACGACGCTCTATCGTCAGACCATGTTCGCAGAGTTCGAAATGAACATCGGCAAGCTGGCGCAGGAGGGAACCGCACTTACACCGGATGTCCTCAACGCGGAGTATCGCCGCCTGAACCGCCTCTACTTCGGCGAGAACATCGTCCTCGACGACGAGATCGACATGGAGTGGATGCGCATTCCGCACTTCTACTATAACTACTATGTCTTCCAGTATGCCACGGGCTACGCCGCCGCGATTGCCCTCTCCCGCCGCATCCTGCGCGAGGGTGAGAGCGCCGTCAAGGATTATATCGGCTTCCTGTCCGGCGGCTGCAGCAAGAGCCCGATTGACCTGCTCAAGGGCGCGGGTGTCGATATGAGCACTACGCAGCCCGTTGAGGAGGCGTTGGCGCTGTTCGGCGAGCTGATTGACGAAATGGAAGCGCTGATGCAGGAGTAAGCCATGGCGGAGATCTTTGTCCCGACGCTGCACACCTTTGAGAATAACAACATTTTCACGGGAAGCTGCGGCAGCCTGCGCTTTCGGATCGAACCGCAGGTTGTCATGGCGACACCGAAGGAGGTCGATCTTGCAGCAAGCTCTATGCGCTGTGAGCTGTGGCACGGGGAGAAGTGCTACGAGCTGAGCCGGATCGAGGCGGAACGCACCTACCCCATGAGCGAGGAAGGCCGCACCGAAATGAAAGCTTGGCTTGAAGAAAACGCATAAACAAATTTGCCTGCGTCCCAATAAGACGCAGGCAAATTTGTTTTATCAAGCAGGAAGCAGGTGCGTTCCCGCCCCTTGCCATAGAAGCTTTCCTTATTTTCCCAATTCCTTGGTGCGTGCGAAGGCGGCGAGAACGGCGTTTTCTGCGGCTGCGCGGAAGCCGCCTTGTTCGAGCGCGTGCACGCCTGCAATGGTGCTGCCTGCGGGGGAGCAGACTGCGTCCTTAAGGGAAGCGGGGTGTTCACCGGTTTGGAGAATCAATTCCGCTGTGCCCAAAAGTGTCTGTGCGGCGAAGGCGGTCGCCGTTTGGCGCGGCAGACCGCAGGCGACGGCAGCGTCTGCGAGGGCCTCCGTAAAAATGCAGACAAACGCCGGTCCGCAGCCCGAGACGGCGCTTGCCGCGTCGATCAGGTTCTCGGGTAAGGGTGTGACCCAGCCTGCGCCCTGCAATAAGGCTTCCAGCGCTGTAAAGTCCGCTTCCGTTGCGGCGGCGTTTCCGCAGTAGGGAATCGTACCCTTGCCGACCTGCGCGGGGGTGTTGGGCATGATGCGCAAGACGGGATAGCTTTGATTTCCCGCCATGTCCGCAATCTGCGCTGCCGTCAGGCCCGCTGCCATCGTCACAAGGAGAAAACGCTCTTTTCTCGCGGCGAGGACGGGCGCAAGGTCGGAGAGCACCTCCGCCATCTTTTGGGGCTTGACGCCGAGAAAGATGACGGAGGCTTCTGCTGCCAAGGTGCAATTATCCACGGCGCTGCCGCCGTGTTCTGCGGCGAACGCCTCCGATTTTTCCGTTGTTCTGCTGCTGATGAGCAGGCGCTCTGTGCCGACATTGTGCAAGACGACCTTAGCGAGCGTGCCGCCCATATTGCCGACACCGATAAATCCGATTTTCTCCATAACGATCACCTCAGCGAATCTGCCCGTTTCCGCGGACGATGTATTTGTAGCTTGTCAGCTCCCGCAGGCCCATGGGACCGCGCGCGTGGAGCTTCTGCGTCGAGATGCCCATCTCGCAGCCGAGCCCGAATTCGCCGCCGTCGGTGAAGCGGGTGGAGGCGTTGACATAGACCGCCGCGCTGTCCACCCTGCGCACAAATTGTGCGGCGGCGGCTTCATCGGCGGTGATGATCGCCTCACTGTGTCCTGTCGAATGGGCGGCAATGTGGACAATCGCCTCGTCGAGCGAATCAACGACCTTGACGGCTAAGATATAATCCAAGAACTCCGTGTCAAAATCATCCGCGCCTGCCGGGGTGCCGCCCAGCAGGGGATATGCCCGTTCGTCTGCGCGGAAGGAGACGGGCGGCTTGTTTGCTTTGCTGCGCGTGTCCGTCAGCGCATGGCGGAGCTTTGGCAGGAAGCTTTCTGCAATGTCTTGATGCACAAGGCAGACCTCTGCCGCGTTGCACACGGAGGGACGGCTTGCCTTCGCGTTTTCGAGGATGGAAAGCGCCATTGCTTCGTCTGCGGCGCGGTCGATATAGATATGGCAGATGCCGGTCCCCGTTTGGATACAGGGGACTTTTGCATTCTCTGTGCAGGCGTGGATCAGACCGGTGCCGCCGCGCGGAATGAGAAGGTCAATATAGCCAACGCCCTGCATCAGCTCCGCCGCGCTTTGGCGAGTGGTATCCTCGACGAGCTGCACGAGCATGGGGGGCAGTCCTGCCTGCATTAAGCCATCCTGCAAGGCTGCGGTGATCGCGCGGGCGGAGCGGTAGGCCTCCTTGCCGCCGCGAAGGAGACAGGCGTTGCCGCTTTTGACGCACAGCGCCGCCGCGTCTGAGGTCACATTCGGGCGGCTTTCGTAGATGATGGCGATCACGCCGAGCGGCACGGCGGTCTTTTCAATGACAAGCCCGTTCGGGCGCACCTCGCGGGAAAGGACTTCTCCGACGGGATCGGGCAAGACTGCCACCTGCCGCACGCCCTCTGCCATTGCCGCAATCCGCGCCTCGGTCAGTGCCAAACGATCGAGCATGACGGGGGAGATGTGCGACTTTGCCGCCTCCATGTCCTGCGCGTTTGCCGCGAGAATGTCTTTGGTATGTACGCAGAGCGCCTGCGCCATTGCCAAAAGAGCGTTATTTTTCGTTTCAGTCGTTGCGGCTGCCAAAAGGGGCGCGGCTGCCTTTGCCTGCTGCATTTGCTCTAAGGTCGTCATATCAGCGCCTCCCTAAAAATCGTGTGCCTGCCGCTTCATTGGCGGCAATGCGGTAGAGTATGTTCGGATCCGCGCCGCTCGCGATGACCATGTCAATGCCTGCGGCGTTCACGGTCTGCGCCGCGTGCAGCTTGGTTGCCATGCCGCCCGTGCCGAGACTCGAACCGCTCCCACCTGCGGCGGCGAGCAGCTCGGGGGTGATCTCCTCGACCGTGGAGATAAGGCGCGCGTTTTTGTCGGTGCGCGGGTCTGCGGTATACAGCCCGTCAATGTCCGAAAGCAAAATCAGCAGATCGGCACGGACGCTTACGGCGACGATTGCCGCAAGGGTGTCGTTATCACCGATGACGATTTCCTCCGTCGCAATGGTGTCGTTCTCATTGAGGATCGGCAGAGCGCCCAGCTCCAATAGACGGAACAGGGTATTGTGGAAATTCTCGCTGCGCTGCTCGTTGTGAATATCGCTGCCCGTGAGCAGAATCTGCGCGACGGTATGGTGATATTCGGAAAAGAGCTTGTCATAGACATACATCAGCTCGCACTGCCCGATGGCGGCAGCCGCCTGCTTTGACGGCATATCCTGCGGACGCTCGCGCAGACCGAGCTTGCCTACGCCCATGCCGATGGCGCCGGACGAGACCAGCACAAGCTCATGCCCGGCATTTTTTAAATCGCTCAGCACCTTGCAAAGCTGCTCGACACGGCGAATATTCAATCTGCCGGTCGCGTGCGCCAGCGTCGAGGTGCCCACCTTGACAACAATTCTCATAGATATTCCTCCGTTTGGCATATTGTAGCAGAAAACAAGGGAAAATGCAATGGCTTTGCATAAGTATTCGCAGTGAGGGGAATGGCTTTTGAGTTTCGTTTCAGTTTAGAAAGGCGCGTTATTCTTATTTTATAAATTACGGAAGAAGGGCTTAGCAGGATGAAAAGCAGACATATTGCCATCGAACGGGAATACGGCAGCGGCGGCACGCAGATCGCGCGGCGTCTGGCGGAGGAATGCGGCGTGCCGTGCTACGGCAGAGAAATTTTAGAGGAGGTTTCAAAGCGGTACGGCGTTTCGGTCGAGCGGTTGGAGCGCTACGAGGAGAGCACGATGGGCAGCTTTCTCTATTCTATCATGGCAATGGCAAAGGCGCAGACTGGCGATGCCGATATGCTCGGCGCGGAGGGACAGATGTTCTTAGCGGAGCAGAAAATCATTCGGCAGCTTGCCGCGCAGGGACGGGCGGTCTTCCTCGGACACTGTGCCTCGGAGGCGTTTGAGGACAAAAAGCGCGTGGTCAGAGTCTTCATCCGCGGGCAGGCGGAGGACAAAAAGCGCCGCGTCAAGCAGGAATACGGCATTGCGGCGAGCCGTATCGAGGAGACAATGCGCCGCTTTGACAAGAAACGCGCGAATTACTATTACGCCAACACCCTGCGCCGCTGGGACGACCGAAATAACTTCGATCTCGTCTTGGACAGCACCGCTCTCGGCATCGACGGCTGTGTAGAAGTGTTAAAGCCGCTGCTTTGCGGGAACGAGGAATTATAAAAAACACCGCAAGCAACGTTGGCGGTATTTTTATGGGTGCCTGCATGGGCGCGTCAGGGATGCCGCGCGCTACGAGAAACGAAATCACTGACTTAGGGCGATGATATAGAAAGGCTATCTCATTTGTCATTGCCACAACCAGTGTGCACACTGGTTGTGGCAATCTTGTGCAGGCACTACGAATCGGCAGTTCCTGCACGAGATTGTCACGTCGCTTCGCTCCTCGCAATGACAGAGAGGGAGCGGTTGCGTTGCATCTGGATGGGTTGCAGCCCTATTTTTTCGGAAAATACTCGTCCACAAAGTCTACTTTTTCGACGGTGAAGGTCTTACCGTTCAAGTCGTTCAGGCAGCCTGCATCGGTCGTGAAGCGGAAGGTGAGCTTGTAGGAGTAGAGTGCCTGATATTTGCGGTCAAAGCGTTTATCAAGCTTGCCGTATTTGCCGTCTCCAAGCAGGGGATGCCCCGCGTGGGCAAATTGGGCGCGAATCTGATGCGTCCTGCCGGTGATTAACTCACACTCGACCAGAGAAAGTCCGTTGCGGCTCTCCAAGACCTCATAGCGCGTCTCGCAGGTCTTTGCGCCCTTCTGCGGCGTGTCCGTCACGAAGACGCGGTTTTTTACGGCATCTTTGAACAAATATCCGCGCAAAACGCCGGACTTCGGCTTCGGTGTACCCTCAACAATGGCGAGATAGCGCTTGTCCAGCTCGCGGTCCTTGATCTTCTGATTCATCACGCGCAGCGCCTCGGCAGTCTTTGCCGCGATGACGATGCCGCCTGTGTTGCGGTCAATACGGTTGCACAGGGCGGGGGTGAACGCATTTTCCTCGCGCGGACGCCACTCCCGCTTAGCATAGAGATATGCCTGAATGTGGTCAATGAGGGTCTTGCCGTATTCCGCGCCGTCGTGCGGGTGGACGGCGACACCGGGGCGTTTATCCACCAAAAGGAGATTTTCGTCCTCATAGACGATGTTGAGCTTCGGCGCGGCAACGGTCAGATAGGCGTTATCCTCACGCGGTGTGTCGAAAAACTCATCATTGATATAAAGCTGTAAGATATCACCCTCGCAGAGTCGGTCATCCCGCTGTGCGCGGGCGTTGTTGCGCTTGATGCGCTTGAGGCGGATATATTTCTGCGCGAGTGAGGCGGGCAGCAACGGCACCGCCTTTGCCAAAAAACGGTCAAGTCGCTGTCCTGCGTCGTTTTTGCCGATTGTAAATTCCTTCATTTTCGTCTCCTGTGGGCAAAAAATGCGTGAATGCTTCGTCTGAAAATACTATGCGGCAGAAAAATCCGAATGTCAAGCACTTTTTCACGGAAAAAATCAAAAAAGCATTTGACAAACGGGACTTCAGCCGTTATAATATCTCCTGCACGACTATGAAACAGGGGATTGCTATGCTGTTAAGGTTGTCTAAAATTATCGAAACGCCCGACAGCGTCCTTCCGTTTGAGACCACGCTGGATCTGCGTGAGTTGCAATTCGGTGGAAGCTGCCCGGTGCAGGAGCCTGTTTCGGCGAAGGGTGCCGTTCGCAACACGGCGGGTGTGCTCCTGCTGGACGCGGAGCTTACCACAGTCCTGCACGGCGTATGTGATCGCTGCGCGGCGGAGTTTACAAGAAAGCTCATCGTTCCTGCCCACGCCGTCCTCACAACCGAATTGGAAAATGAGGATGAGGCGGACGAATGGACATTCCTGCTGGAAGATGACTGCGCCGACCTCGACGAGATTCTGACGACCGCGTTCGTGCTCCAAATGGATTCCAAGCTGCTGTGCAAGCCGGACTGCAAGGGACTGTGCTTCCGCTGCGGCAAGAATCTGAACGACGGCAAGTGCGATTGCCGCCCTGAAACTGATCCCCGTTTGGCTGTCCTTGGGCAGCTGTTGAAGGATAAGTAAATTTTTTAGCATCTGACCAAGGAGGTGTCATTCATGGCTGTTCCGAAGTGTAAGGTTTCCAAGGCGAGACGGGATAAGAGACG
>JAQXWB010000077.1 GCA_029225225.1 Bacillota bacterium
CTCGTCCTCAGAGTACTGTGCACGTTTTTCTTCCATCGGTAAAAACCTCCTTCAATTGGTAGCTTCAGTATAGCCTGTTTTTATAAAAAGCGCAAGCCTATTCTTCGAGAAACTGTCGGTAAGCCGTCGGCAGCCCGATGCTTTCTTTGATCTCCTCTTCCGTAAACCATGAGAAAGCAGCCTCCCGCGCGCATTGCAAATAGCAGCCGGTCAGCTTCCATTCGACATGCGTAAAAATATGCATGCGCTTGATCACCTTTTCGATCCCGCGCGGCTGCACACCCCATTCCTCCGCCTGCGCAAGCGATTCTTGCGCCGACAGCGTCCCGGATACATCAGGGAACTGCCAAAGTCCCGCCAAAAGTCCACGACTCGGACGCTTGCAAATGGCAAGCCTTTCTCCGCAGCGTAGAAGAAACACTGTGCGCTCCTCTACCCTGCGCGGTTTTTTCGCAGCTTTGACGGGGAAATCCCGTTGCCTGCCCTGTTTTGCCGCCTCGCAAAGGTCTTGCAGCGGGCAGCTTTCGCACAAGGGCGCGCCGTTCGGCAGGCAGACCGTCGCGCCCAGCTCCATGAGCGCCTGCGTAAACGCTCCGCAGTGTCCTTCGGGATAAACCTCCGCAAGCGCCCGAGCCGTCTCCCGCTTCACGCTTTCCTCCGTGATCGGCGCGGCGGACGCCGTAAATCTCGACACGACGCGCAAAACATTGCCATCCACCGCCGGTGTCGGCAGGTTAAAGCAAATCGAGCAGATCGCGCCCGCCGTGTAAGGGCCGACACCCGCCAGCGCGCGCACCTCGTCATAGGTCTGCGGAAACGCTCCGCCGTGCCGCTCCATAATCTGCCGCGCCGCCTTTTGCAGATTTCGCACGCGGCTGTAATAGCCCAAGCCCTCCCACAGCTTTAAAAGCGTCTCCTCGGAGGCGTCCGCCAGCGCCGCGATGGTCGGAAGCTGCTGCAAAAACCGCGCGTAATAGCCCTTGACCGCCTCGACGCGGGTCTGCTGTAACATGATCTCCGAGAGCCACACGCGATAAGGCTCTCTGTTTTCCCGCCACGGCAGAGCCCTGTGATGCTCCGCATACCATGGAAGCAGGCGTTCCGGCAAGCATTCCAGCATAGTTCTTTTTCCTTTCTTCATAAAAAGCAGGAACGGCTTATCGTTCCTGCTTTTTTTCGGTGTTCGCCGATTTTCTCTTTCTGCGGCGGCGAGGACGGCGGCGTGCTGCCAGTTCGTCAAACTTCTTCGCCGCGTCGGACGCGCCTTCATAGACCAAACGGCTGACACGCAGCGTTCCGTCCTCTTCCTTCTGCAAACGGATGCGAATGAGATATCTGCCGTGCGTCTCGCAGGTTGCCATCGTCATATAGCGGTGTCCCTCCTGCGCAATCCATGCCCCGTTCGGCATTTCCACGCCGCACTGCGGGCAGTGGCTCTTGAGGTCAGTCATCGCGCTGATCGCCTTGGTCTTGTCCTCATAGCCGCGAAATACCGTCCTGCTGATGCACCCAGCGGGCGGGTCGCCGTGAAAGCCGTCCGTATGGCTGCGAAGCGCCTGTCCGTACTCGGCAATGCCGCGCTTTAGGTCAAGCCTGCTGCAAATCAGCGCCGTATGGTAAGCATCTCCGAGTGCGTCGTGCGCCGGGCGGCTCGGCTCGATGCCGATCAGCTCCATTGCGGCAGAGAGCGACTTCTGCGACGTGCCGCAGCCGGTCTGCGCATTAAAGATCATCTGCGCGTTATACCACTGCGTGATCCAGTCCGGCTCGTCATCGTGCAGAAGAATATTATCCTCCAAAATGCGGATATCATCAAAGCCCCATGTGAGGAAAATACACTCCCCACCGATCCATGCACGGAAGCGTGCCAGCGCCTCCGGGAAGGGCAAGCCCTCCTCAAGGAGGGTAGCGTCCCGCAGCCCCGTCAGCTTGGAGACGCGGCTGTTGAGCTTTTTATAATACTTCGGCCGAACCAGCACCTGAAATTCATCCGCAACCGTTCCGTCCTCGAGCAGACGCACCGCGCCGATCTGTATGATCTCGCCGTGAATCTCAACGGGCAGCACCTTCTTCGCAGCATAAGAGCCGGGCCACGGCTGATTCCACTCCATATCTAAAACAATATACTGCAAACCGCGCTCTCCACCTTTCTTCTCTTTGCGTATCATAGCATAGTTTTCCCCATGCCGCAACCAAATTTACAAAGTTTTTGACTTTTCGCTTCCCATGATATATGATAAGGGCAGAAATCGGAGGTGTTCCAAATGATCACAGTGAACAATGAAGGCATGTTCCTTCTCAACGGCAGGCTCGTCGCAGCAAGAGAAACCGCGTTATCTCGTGAGGAGGGCGCGCAAAAGACGATTGCCTACCGCATTCTCGCCAAGCACAATACCTCGGGCAATATGCAAGCGCTGAAGCTGAAGTTTGACGCAATGGCTTCCCACGATATTACCTATGTCGGCATCATTCAGACCGCGCGCGCCTCGGGCTTAAAGGAATTCCCACTGCCCTATGTGCTGACGAACTGCCACAATTCTCTCTGCGCCGTCGGTGGCACAATCAATGAGGATGACCATGTGTTCGGCTTGTCCGCCGCGAAGCGCTACGGCGGTGAGTTCGTCCCCGCACATCAAGCCGTTATCCACAGCTATATGCGCGAGATGTACGCAGGCGGCGGGCGGATGCTACTCGGCTCGGACTCCCACACCCGCTACGGCGCTTACGGCACGCTTGCCGTCGGCGAGGGCGGGCCGGAGCTGGTCAAGCAGTTGCTTTGCAAGACCTATGACATTTCCTATCCGCGCGTGGTCGGCGTACATCTGACCGGCAAACCGCGCGCAGGCGTCGGTCCGCAGGATGTGGCGCTTGCCCTGATCGGCGCGACCTTCAAACAGGGCACCGTCAAAAACAGCGTCATGGAATTCTTCGGTGACGGCATTGCCAATCTCTCCATGGACTACCGCAACGGCATCGACGTCATGACGACGGAGACAAGCTGTCTTTCCTCCGTTTGGCAGACGGACGAGACGGTGCGCCGTTCCCTCGCCGCGCACGGCAGAGCTGACGCTTATTTAGAGCTTGCTCCTTTGGACGGCGCGTATTATGACGCGGTCGTGAAAATCGACCTGAGCCGCGTCGAGCCGATGATCGCACTCCCCTTCCATCCCTCAAACGCCTATACCATCCGAGAATTCAACGAAAATCTGCAAGACCTTTTACATATGGTTGAAGAGGACACCGGCAGCACCTTGAAGCTGAAGCGTCCTGCCGCGCCGTTGACCGAGAAAATTCGCAACGGAAAATTCTACGCCGATCAGGGCGTGATTGCGGGCTGCTCGGGCGGTATGTATCAGAATTTGGTCAAGGCTGCGGAAATTCTGCGCGGGAAAACCATCGGCAACGGGCATTTCGGTCTGTCCTGCTACCCCGCAAGCCAGCCCGTCATGATGGAGCTGATGCGCACCGGCGTATTAGAGACGCTGATGCTCTCCGGTGCCTCCGTCCGCACGGCGTTTTGCGGTCCCTGCTTCGGTGCGGGTGATGTTCCTGCCAACGGAGGTTTCTCCCTCCGCCATACCACGCGCAACTTCCCCAACCGCGAAGGGTCGAAGCCGTCCGACGGGCAGGTATCCTACGTTGCCCTGATGGACGCGCGTTCCATTGCCGCTTCCGCCATTATGGGCGGCGCGATCACACCCGCGACGGATTTGGAGGAGCTGACCGCCGATCCCGCATTCCTTGAATATCACTTTGACCCGAAGCCCTACGAGCGCGTCTACCACGGCGTCGGCAAGCCCGATCCGTCGCAGCCGCTGGTCTTCGGCCCCAACATTGCCGACTGGCCTAAACAGATTGCTCTGCCGGAGAATTTGCTGATCACGGTAGTCTCCGCAATTTACGACCCCGTGACGACCACGGACGAGCTGATCCCCTCCGGCGAAACCTCCTCCTACCGCAGCAATCCATTACGCCTGAGCGAGTTCGCCCTCAGCCGCAAGGATCCCGCCTATGTCGGTCGGGCAAAAGCTGTCGCAGCGGAGGAGCAGAAGCGCAGACAGTCCCCCGAAAGCGTAAATATGATGGGCTACGACCCTGCAACCACAGGACTCGGCAGCGCCGTCATGTCCATCCGCCCCGGCGACGGCTCCGCCCGTGAGCAAGCAGCTTCCTGCCAGCGTGTCCTCGGCGGTGTCGCCAACCTCTGCGAGGATTACGCGACCAAGCGTTACCGCAGCAATGTGATCAACTGGGGTATGCTCCCCTTCACCGTGGAAAATATCGCGCAGTATGGCATCCAGCCGGGCGACCGCCTCTATATAGAGGGCATTCGCGCCGCACTGGTGGGAGATGCTGCGGAGCTTCCCGCCGTATTGATACAGGGAGACAAGCGCACACCATTGACCTTAAAGCTGGAAAATCTCTCCCGCGAGGAACGCGACATCATCCTCGCAGGCTGTCTGATCAACTACTACGCAAAATAAGAGGGAAACGGCAGATGCTTGCACAGTTTGAAAAAGACATGATTGCAAAGCTGGATTTGTCCAAATGGAGCGGCAAAGAAAAGATGCATTGGTGATTCGTATCAAAGCAATCCCCCGTTTCATCGGCTCAAATGCAAGGTTCCTCGTGTAACAAATAAACCATTTACGAATACTGACCGCCGATGAAAGGCTATTCCTTCATCGGTGGTCAGTATGTTTTTAGGTGATCATGCGGAAGAGCATGGAGAGCAGCGCACAGATTGCAACGCCAAACGCCGTTGGGAGGAGCGCCGCAAGCGCCGTCCATTTGGCACTGTGCGTCTCCTTGTGAATGGTGAGCAGCGTCGTCGTGCAGGGCCAATGAAAGAGGAAGAATACAATCGTGCATACCGTAAGCTGCCATGTCCAGCCGTGTTCCATCAGGAGCTCTGCCATCTGTGCGCTTGTCTCGCCGCCGAGTGAAGTTCCCGCCGTGAGGATAATGATAAGGATCGGCAGCACCAGCTCGTTTGCGGGGCTTCCCAAGAGGAACGCAAGCAAAATTGCACCGTTTAAGCCGATCACTTGTGCAGGCGCGTTGAATGCCGACGCAAGCCACTGCAAAAGCGTCGTCTCTCCCACGGACAAATTGGCAAGCAGCCAAATTACCAATCCCGCAGGCGCGGCGACTGCGACTGCCCGACCCAGCACGAACACGGTTCGATCTCTTAAGGAGCGCACAAGCACCTGCCCCACGCGCGGGCGGCGGTAAGGCGGCAGCTCCATCACAAAGGAGGACGGCTCTCCCTTCAGCGCCGTTTTGCTCAGAAGCTTTGACGCCGCAAGGGTCATAAAGACAGAAAGCAAAAGACAAAGCGTCAAAAGTCCCGCGCCAAGCAGAGACGAGCCTGCGGAAAAGCTCAGGCTGAGGAGAAAGATCAGCGCGGGGAAACGCCCGTTGCAGGGCACAAAAGCATTCGTTAAAACAGCAATCAGGCGTTCGCGCGGCGAGTCAATGATACGGCAGCCCGTCACACCCGCAGCGTTGCAGCCAAGTCCCATGCACAAGGTCAGGCATTGCTTCCCGCAGGCGCCCGACCGCCGAAAGCGCTCATCAAGCAAGAACGCCGCGCGCGGCAGATAACCGAAATCCTCCAGCAGCGTAAAGAGCGGGAAAAATATCGCCATCGGCGGCAGCATGACCGCAACAACCCGCGCCGCAGTCGCATAGACCCCGTCAAGCAGCGCGCCGCGCAGCTTTTGCGGCACATGGAGGTACGCAGCACCCTTGTGCAGCAGCTCACCCAATCGGTCAAAACACCATTGCAAGCCCTGCGAAGGATAGTTTGCCCCCTCGATTGTCAGCCAAAAGACCACCAAAAGCAAGAGCAGCAGCACAACATAGCCCCAAAATCGGTGCAGAAATACCGCATCCAACCGTTCCGTCAGGGTAGGCGCGGACGGTTTTTCCATCGTCACACACTTTTCCGCGATCTCCTGCGCGCGCAGGACAAAACGCCGCGCCGCCTCGTCGGACGCCTCCCATATTTCAGCGCTTTCCGCTGCCGGAACAAAACCGTCGCATATTTCCCGCACCTTCTCCTCAAGCGTTTCCAAGCCCTCACCGTAATCGGCGCTCGTCGCCGCAACGGGTACGCCGAGTTCACGCTCCAGCCTACAAACATCGACCGTAATGTTCGCCCGCCGCGCTTCATCCATCAAATTGACGCACACGACCGCGCGGGGTTGAAGCGCCAAAACCTGCAAGGCAAGAATCAAGCTTCGCTCCAAACAGGTCGCGTCGCAGACGACCACCGTGCAATCCGCGCCGCCCTCGCGCAAAAACTCCTCCGCGACCTTCTCCTCCGGTGAACGGCTGACGAGTGAATACGCCCCGGGCAGATCGACGATTTGGTATTCCTTCCCCTTATATTGATACCGCCCCTGTGCCAGCTCTACGGTTTTGCCGCACCAATTTCCCGTGTGCTGATCCAGCCCCGTCAGGGCGTTGAACAATGTACTTTTCCCGACATTCGGGTTGCCCGCAAGGGCGATCAGACACATTTGTCCGCCTCCACACGGATACGCCCACTGTCTGCCGTCCGCAGCGCCAAGAGCGTGCCGCGGACGCGGTAAAGCATCGGACTTCCCGCCGGACTGATCCGCAGGCAGCGCACCTCCGTTCCCTCAATCAAGCCAAAATCCAGCAAACGCCTGCGCAGCTCCCCCGTCAGTCCTAACGAGGTAACACGGGCGCACTGCCCCTCTCGCAGACGGTTCATCGTCGTTTCCATACGAAACCCTCCTTCGTCCAAGCGCCAAACTGCGGACGCTTGCTGATACAGTCTATACGAGGAGAGGTTTCTTTGTGCAAGGCGCACATTTCTTTCCATGTGTGCATAAAACATAGGGAAGGAGGCTGATGTATGGAATCTGTTTTTTATCTCGGCGCGTGTTCGCCGCAGGGCTTTACCTCGCATTATGGCTCTCTGCTGCATGAGGGGTTGCAGCTCAATGTGATCAAAGGCGGCTCCGGCTGCGGGAAATCGACCTTTATGCGCAGCATCGGCAAAGCCGCGCAGGCAAAAGGGCTGGCTGCTTCTTATATTCTCTGCTCGTCCGACCCGGATTCGCTCGACGGTGTGATTCTGCCCGAATTGGGCATTGGCTTTGTGGACGGCACCGCGCCCCATGTGCTCGAGCCGAGTCTTTGCGGCGGGACGATGAATTATATCAATTTCGGCGAATTCTATGACCGCGAGGCGATGGCACCGAACGAAGCGGAGATTCGCGCCGCGCAAAAAGCCAATGCGGCGCAGTATCCCCATGTGACCGCCTGCCTTGCCGCTGCCGACAAGCTCATGGACGGCGTCCGCGCCATCACTGCGGCAAAGGCGTATGACGAGGAAACGGGCGCGCTGGCGGAGTGCTTTGCGCTTTCGGCAATCAAGCCTGTCGGGAGGGAGCCTCGCACAATCAAACGTTTTCTGACCGCAGTCACGCCGAAGGGGCTGCGCTATTGCACGCAAACGCCGGCAGCATTGTGTGAGCGGGTGTATGTTTTGCGGGACAATTACTTTCTTGCTCCGCGCCTGCTTGCGCGTCTGCTTGAGGCGGCGCAGGCATACGGACATGAATGCATCGTCTGCTACTCTCCCCTTGTGCCCGACAGCGCGCCGACGCATCTGTTGATTCCGACGGCAAACACGGCGTTTATCAGCGAGACGCGCGATTTTCCATATGACGGGCCGAGCTTCTGCCGCATTGACCTCGACTCCACGCTGCCGCCGTCCGCGCGCCGCGAAGCGGAGTTTTACACCAAGACGATCTCTTCGCTTCTGTACCAGTCGGTTGCTCATCTGCGGGAGGCAAAGCGTATGCATGACCGCATTGAACAGCTCTGTCGTCCCTTTGTCGATTTCGACGCGGTCGACGAACTGACCGAACGGACGATATTCGAGCTGTTCGGCGAAAAATAAGCCGCTTTTTTCTCAGAATTCGTCGATTTTGCCGTTGTTTTTTGCGCCCTACAGTGATAAGATAGGTGCGCAAAAAAAGAATGGGAGGTTTTTTCGATGAAGCTTTTGGTGATCGTTCTGAACAAGGTCGAATGTCTTGACAAGCTGCTGACCTCATTCGGCAAAAATCACATTCCCGGCGCGACCATCCTCGACAGCCGCGGCATGGCGCAGGAGCTGGGCGAGCATGACGAGCTGCGCTTTCTCGGCTCGCTGCGACTTTTAATGAATCCGGCGCATAAGGAAAACAAGACGATTTTTATGGTCGTACCCGATGAGAAGGTGGACACCGTCTCCGGCATCGTCAACAAGGTCACAGGGGGACTCGACAAGCCGGACACGGGCATTCTCTTTACCGTACCGATTGACCGCGTAGAGGGGATGACACAGACACTATGATGCTCAATACCTTAACCGATCTTGCCATCATGATCTTTGCCGGGATGTTCTGCGGACGTATGGCAAAGCATATCCGCCTGCCGAATGTTACCGGCTATCTGGTCGCGGGACTCTTGATTGGCCCGAGTGTGTTCGGTCTGCTCTCCGACGGTTTTCTTGACACAATCGGCATCATCTCGGATGTTGCCCTCGGCTTTATTGCCTTTTCCATCGGCAATGAATTCAAGCTCTCTTATTTTAAGCGCGTCGGAACCGCGCCTATTGTAATTGCCTGCTTCGAATCACTGTTTGCGGTGCTGTTCGTCGTGCTTGGACTGATTATTTCCGGACAGAGCGTGTCCTTCTCACTCGTTCTCGGCGCGATTGCCGCCGCAACGGCTCCTGCCGCTACCATCATGGTTATCAAGCAGTACCGTGCAAAGGGACCTGTCACGGAGTCGCTGCTCTCCGTTGTCGCCATTGACGACGCAACGGCGCTGATTCTGTTCTCTCTCGCCGTTGCCGTCGCGCAGGCGATTGCGGGTACTTCCTCCTCGTTCGGCGCTTCCCTTCTCTCTCCGTTGAAGGAGATCGGCGGCGCACTCGCGGTCGGCGCGGCACTCGGCTTTATTTTCCTGATCCCGCTCCGCTTTTTCAAGAAAGCAGGCAATCGTCTGTCTCTGATCGTCGGCTTCATTTTTGCGGGTTTAGGCATTTCTCAGTGGCTCGGATTGTCGAATTTGCTTTTGTGCATGGCGATGGGCGCAGTGCTTGCCAACTTCTCTCCGGATATCGACAAGCTGATGGATATCTGCGACAGTGTGACGCCGCCGATCTTTATGCTCTTCTTTGTCGCCTCGGGCGCGGATCTGAAGCTTTCCGTTCTGCCGACGGTCGGCGTGATCGGCATCATTTACATCGTTCTGCGCGTGATCGGCAAGATCTTCGGCGCCGGGCTGGGCGGTATCGTCTGCAAGTGCGACAAAACCGTGCGCAAGTATCTCGGCCCGTGCTTGCTCCCGCAAGCAGGTGTTGCCATCGGTCTTTCTTTGGCAGCCGGTGAGGTTGTCCCGGAGCACGCACCGCAGATTCGCGCGGTCATTCTCTGCGGCACACTCATCTACGAGCTGATCGGCCCCGCCGTTACCAAGCTCTCCCTGAAAAAAGCAGGCGAGATCAGCGGGAAATAACGCTCTTTCTGCGAATTCCGATTAACAATCGTAGTGCAGAGACATGTCCCCAATGACCGCGTAAGCGGCAGATGGTACGGGCAAACGGGTTTGTACGCACTCGTCAGTTCCTTCACCGGCGCGTCAAGGATGCCGCGCGCTACAACCGTTGATCACACTCTTGACGCAGGGCGCGACAACTCGGCGTGCCGTCCGCGAAGCGGCAGACGGTACAGGCGAACAGGTTTCTACGAAGTCGGTCGTTCTTGCACGAGATTGCCGCGTCGCCTGCGCAGCCGTTAGCGACGAAGGAGCTTTACGGATGCGGCGTGCCCCTTGCGGGTATGCGCTCCTCGCAATGAAAGAGTGGGAAACCTTGTTTGTCATTGCGAGGGCGCTTGCGCCCGTGGCAATCTCCGAGTGAAGATTTGTACACAGTCGGCAGTTCCTGTATGCGGGCGGATGATATCCGCCCCTACAAGGTTTCTTCATGCTTTTGCGAAAAAAGAATCCGAGCAGACTTTCAAAGCGGTCTGCTCGGATTTTTGTTTTTATTTACTTTGTGCCGAAAATGCGGTCGCCGCAGTCGCCTAAGCCGGGGACGATATAGGCATTTTCGTTTAGCTTTTCGTCCACCGCCGTGACGATGATGTCAATATCGGGGTGGGCCTCGGATACTGCTTGGATGCCCTCGGGCGCCGCAATGATATCCATCAGCGTAATGGACTTACAGCCGTACTCGCTCTTGAGAATCTCAATCGCTGCAATGGCGCTGCCACCCGTTGCCAGCATCGGGTCAACGATAAAGACCTGCCGCTCCGAGATATCCGGCGGCATCTTGCAGTAATACTGCACGGGTTCATGCGTCACGGGATCGCGGAACAGACCGATATGTCCGACCTTCGCAGAGGGGATCAGCGAGATCATCGTATCAACCATGCCCAAACCTGCACGGAGAATCGGCACAATCGCAAGCTTCTTGCCAGCAAGTACCTTAACCTTCGCCGTTGCGACCGGGGTCTCGATCTCGACTTCCTTCGTGGGGAGATTGCGCGTTGCTTCATAGCACATCAGTGCTGCGATCTCACCGACGATCTCACGGAACTCTTTTACGCCCGTGTTTTTGTCACGCAGGATCGACAGCTTGTGCTGGAGCAGCGGATGCTCCAAAACTTGAACTTTTCCCATTATGCTTCTCCTTTGCTCTTTTGCAGACGCTCGTTGCGCTCGCGCTCCGCCTGCGAAAGCCGCAGGTAGTTCGGAACGAGCGCAGCACCGTCAAAGTCCGCTCCCGACAGAAGCAGTCGACGCGCTGCCAGCGCCACGCCCGAGGCGCGCTGCATCACGATATGCTCCGGCGCGAGAACGCAGCCGGATAAGTCCTTACCGATGGTATTATAGCACAACTGTGCCCCGTCGCCAACCATTATTTTCGGCTTTTTTTCATTTTTCAGCGTCTGCGCCAATTCCTTGAGCGAAATCGCCCGATCCTCTGTCAGCCGCGTCAGGCTTCCCCTCTCACAGGAGAACAGCGCGTTATAGACCTGCTCTCGTCTGGCGTCCATCGCGCAGCACACAATGCCCTCAAACAGCCGCGCCTGCTGCGCCATGGCTTCCAACGTTGAAACACCGACACACGGAAGCTCGCGCCCCCATGCAAAGCCCTTTGCCGCCGCCGTACCGATGCGCACGCCCGTAAAGCTGCCGGGGCCCGCTGCGCAGGCAACGGCGGTAATGTCCTTCGCGGTCAGCTCGCAGACGGCAAGCAGCTCCTCCGCCAGCTTCATCAGCGTGCGGCTGTGGGTCTGACCGCAGTTTAAATAGCTCTCTCCGAGAAGCTTGTCCTCCTCCAAAATCGCGACCGACGCCGCTTTCGCGGAGGTTTCAAAGGCTAAGATCCGCATTGTCCTTCCACCCTTCAATTGTAATCCGTCTGGTTTCGTCATCCGTTTTTTCAATCGAAACGGTAATGGCGTCCTCCATTGCGTCGCGGACGTTCTCGCTCCACTCCACGGCGCACACACCGCCGCGCAAAAGGTAGTCCTCCCAGCCGATATCAAACAGCTCGTCACTTGAGCTGAGACGGTACATGTCAAAATGGAACAGCGGAAGTCTGCCGCCCGTATATTCGTTGACAATGGTATAGGTTGGGCTGGTAACCCGCATAGGGATCTCCAAGCCGCGCGCAAGTCCTCTCGTAAACGCGGTTTTTCCCGCACCGAGATCGCCGAGATAGGCAATGACCTCGCCGCCGTGAAGCGTTTTTCCGAGTTGTTCGCCTAAGCGTTCGGTTTCTTCAGGGCTTTTGGTGATAAATTGCATTCACGTCACTTCCTTTTCGGATATTCTACCACAAAACCGCATTTTTTGCAAAAACAACTTTTCCTGTTTACAGATTCGCCGTTTAATGATAAAATAACGCGGAAGGAGGTGTGCGCATGAAAAAATTATTCGGCAAACTGATGGAAGTTTTCAAAAAGGGCGATATGGTGCTTTTATCGCTTTGCGTCGCCGCCTCCGTTTTCGGCATCGTGATGATCTATGCCGCAACCATATGGGAGGGCAGCACACGCTATATCGTCGTGCAGTCCGGCGCCTTGGTGGCCGGCGTGCTGATCTATCTTGCACTGACAGCGTTTGACATTGATATTCTCGCCGGACAGCGAACGCTCCTCTTCCTGTTTAATATCATCTTTATCGGGATGCTGCTCATCTGGGGCGTTGAAGGCACCTCAGGTAATAAGAGCTGGCTCTCTTTCCCCTTCCTGCCGTTTAATATTCAGCCTGCCGAGGTCTGCAAGATCACCTATATCATTATTCTTGCCAAAACCATGAGCGTCAATCAGACGCGGATTTCCTCTCTGCGCTCCGTATCGCAGATCACGGCACATATGCTTTTCATTGTGGCACTGATCATTCTGATCTCCAGAGACACGGGCGTTGCTTTGATTTTCGTGTTTATCTTCCTCGCGATGGCATACGTCGGCGGCGTGAGCGGCTGGTGGTTTCTCGGGGGCGCAGGCTTATTTGCCGTCGCCGCGCCGACGCTTTGGCAGACCGTTTTGCGTCAGGACCAAAAGAACCGTATTCTTGTGCTCTTTGACCCCTCCATCGACCCGGACGGTCTGGACGTGCTTTGGCAGACCAATCAAAATTTGAAGGCGCTGCGCAACGGCGGACTTTCCGGTCAGGGGCTGTTTCACGGCAGCATGACCTCCGGCGGTGCTTTGCCTGCGCAGCATACGGACTCCATCTTTTCCTCCATCGGCGAGCAGCTCGGCATGATCGGCTGTCTCATCGTCCTGCTTTTGCTGTTAGCTATTGTCATTCGCATCATTTATGTGGGCATGAAGTCGCCCGATTATATGAATCGGCTGATCTGCATCGGCATCGCCTCGATGCTGCTGTTCCAGATTCTGATCAATGTCGGCATGTGCTTGGGTCTTCTTCCCGTCATCGGTCTCGCGCTGCCCTTCATCAGCTACGGCGGCAGCTCGATCTTGACCTCGTTTATGGCAATGGGCATCGTCTCCGGCATCAAGATGCGTCCCGCCCGAGACATCCGCGCGCACTATATCCGCCCCTACTGATCCGATTCCGCCGTCTCAGACGGCGGAATTTTTTTGCATAGTTTGAAAAATACGGTTCATCCTATTCCCGAAGCAAATCATAGGAGGGAACCAAAATGAAAACCATCACCCGCATCGCCGCCCTTGCTGCTGTTTGCGCATTGGCGCTGTGCCCCTTTGCCTCGGCAGCCGACGGTGAGACGCTCTACAACGCGGATTACTGCTTCAGTGAAGCGGATTTCACCTCGGATGCCTTTTCGGAAATCAGCGGCATCTTTGTCACCGCAGTACCGGAGAAAGCGGTTGCCGCCATCAAGCTCGGCAACCGTGAGATTCGCGCAGGAGACATTCTGCCTGCGGAGGTACTGGAACGGCTGCGTCTTGTCCCCGCCTGCGGGGAGAGCTGCAACGCAGAGCTGTCCTATCAGCCCATCTGCGGCACGGCGCTCGGTGACCCCGCAGCGATTACCATCCGCATCCAATCCGGAAAGAACGAGACGCCAAAAGCCATTGGAGGCGAATTTGAAACTTACAAAAACATCGCCAACGACGGTAAATTGACAGGCTCCGATCCCGAAGAAGCGCCGCTGACCTTCCAACTCGTTGAAAAGCCCAAGCGCGGCACCCTGACACTCAATACGGACGGCTCATATGTCTACACACCCGACAAGAACAAGGTCGGTGAGGACAGCTTCACCTTCACCGTCACCGACGATGCAGGCAATGTCTCAAAGCCCGCCACCGTAAAGATCAAAATTCTCAAGCCGTCGCAGAGCATGACCTTTGCCGACATGGAGGGCAACAACGACCAATACGAAGCCGTATGGGTTTGCAATGAGGGCTTGAGCAGCGGCAGGAGCATTGCAGGCACGCTCTGCTTCTGCCCGCAGGAGACTGTCAGCCGCGCGGAATTCCTCGTGATGGCAATGAAGTTGGAGGACATTCCCGTTGACGCCGAGCTTACCGTCTCCGGCTTTGCAGACGCCGAGGACTCCCCCGCATGGGTGCAGCCCTACGTCGCCTCCGCCATGCGCCGCGGTATTATCAGCGGTGAGCCGGGCGAAGCAGGCGCGGTCTTCCGCCCGAATGACGCAATCACAGGCAGAGAGGCTGCCGTAATCCTGCAAAATATCTTGAAGCTGCCCGTCTCCGCCGCCGCGTTCCGCCCGTCTGAAGGCGCATGGTCGGCAACCGCGATGCAGGCGCTCTCCGACGCGGGCATTTCGCTCTCCGCCCCTGAGCAGCCCCTGACCCGCATTGAAGCCGCTTGTCTTCTCTATCAAGCCGCGCAGCTCAACTGATACACTCCAATCATAACAATTGCCTGCCGCGCTGCGCGGCAGGCATTTATCATAGTAGGTTATTCTTCCGGTTCCGCAGTCTCGGGCGCTTCAAGGGGAATGATATCAAATTCCTCCTCTTCGTCGTCCTCCGGTTGGGCGTTCTCCTCCGTCTTTTCCCCGGAGTATTCCTCCTTCGCCGCTGCAATCTCCTCGCGCAGGGCATTGATGCGGCGGAAGGAATCGGAAATGCTCTCGCACAGCGGCTGATATTCCGCGTCGTCCGGCTCTTCATCGGTCACATAGTCCTTGTAATAGACCTTGCCGAGCTTTGTGTAGTTGCGGCGAATTTTCTCCTGCTCGTTCAGAATCGCAAGACGCTTTTTGGAGACCAGCGCGACATATTTTGCAGCCTTTGCGGCAGTCTGCGCGGCGTCGTTCGCCTTATCCTTCAGATTGTCAATCGTTGCCATAGGGATACCTCCTTATTCCTTCGATAGGTCTTCTTCTGCCGTCTCCTGCGCGGAGGCAGCAGCACGGTTTACCAACATAGCTTTCGGGTCGGGGCGCTTGAACGCAAGCATATAGAGCAAGATACCGACGGATACCAAACAGGTAACCGCTGCCAGTAGCTGGCTGACGCGGAAGCTGCCGATATACAGGCTGTCGGTGCGCAGCCCCTCGATAAAGGCTCTGCCCAGTCCATACCACGCGAGGTAGTACAAAAACACCTGTCCGTCAAACTTACGCTTCTTTGACAGGAAATGCAGCAAGAGCAAGCCGATCAGATTCCAGACGGACTCATACAAAAAGGTCGGATGTACATAGATCTGTCTGCCGCCCTCAATCAGTCCCATGCGCAGAAAGCTCTCCGTCTCGCCGCCGTGCGCCTCGCGGTTGAAAAAGTTGCCCCAGCGCCCTACGGCTTGCCCGATCAAAAGTCCCAAGCCCGCGATATCCAAATACGGCAGGAGCTTGCTCCGCCGCCGTTTGCTTGTCAGACAATAGATCATCGCTGACAGGACGGCTCCGATCACGCCGCCGTAAATGGCAAGCCCGCCGTCGCGGATCATCAGGCATTTATACCACGGAATGCCCGCGCCGAAATAGTGTTCCCATTCAAAGATGACATAGTAGGCACGCGCTCCGATGATGGCGCTCGGAATTCCAATCAATACAATATTATAAATATCGTCACTCGTTAATCCGAATTCCTTGCAGCGTCGCATGGCATAAAACACTGCCAGCAGCATGCCGCAGGCAATAATCACGGCGTACCATTTGATCTCAAAATTGCCGATGAAAAAGCCCTCGCTCGGGTTGACCTCAATGCCTAACCCGGGGAAGCTGATCGGCGAGGTGTCAAAACGCAGCATCCCATATCCTCCTATTCTTTCGGGCGAACAACCGACATTGCCGCGCGCTCCGGACGCACCGTCTCGCGCAGGAAGGTTTTCACATCCTCGGGCGTCACAGACGCGTACGCCTCGGGGAAACGGAAATAGTCCGCACCGTCAAAGTGGTATGCACAAATACGATAACAGATACTTTCAAAGCTGTCAAGGTCTCTTGTGCGTCTGCCGAGGGCAGATTTTTTCAGCCGCTCAAACAGAGCGGGGTCAAAGCCCTCCCGCTCGATGCGCTCCGCCTCGTTCAGCAGCGCCGCAAGCACCGCTTCCGGATCCTTGCTGTCTCCGCCTGCGGAGAATAAGCACGCATCCTTCACGCTCTCATAGCCTGCGGAGAATTCAGCGTCGATCAAGCCTTCCTCATACAATCTCTGGTACAGCGGTGAGGACTCGCCGATCAGGATCTCCGCCACCAAATCACCGATGATCTCCCGGCGCATTGTCTCCAACCCCTTTTCGGGCGGAGGGCACTTGAAGCCGACGGAAAAGGTTGGCATGGAGACCTCCATGCGGCGTTCCACTCTCGAGCGGAGCGGCGTCATGACCTCCTTTGCGCCGTAATCCCGCAGCGGCAGAGATAAGCGTCCTGTCTGCGATACCTCTCCGGCGATAGCGCAAACCTCCTGCGCATCCACATCGCCTACGACGCACAAAACCATGTTTGCGGGGCAGTAAAACGCGCGGTGGCAGTCATAGAGCATCTCGGCGGTAATCCCTTCGATGCTCTCAACCGTGCCTGCAATCGGCACACGAACGGGATGCTCGGCAAAGAGGGCGCCGAACAGCTCCTCCCCGACCCGCGACTCCGCGCTGTCTTCATACATGCGGATCTCCTGCGCAATGATGCCGCGCTCCTTTTCCACGCTTTCGTCCGTAAAATACGGCGTATGAACCATACGCAGGAGAATTCGCAGATTCTCCGCGAACTGCTCCGTACAGGAAAAATAATAAGCGGTCATGGCATAGCTCGTAAAGGCGTTCGGACTGCCGCCGTATGCCGCGAAGAGGTCCATTGCGTTCTCCTCGGGCAGGTCAAACATCTTATGCTCCAAATAGTGCGCAATGCCATCCGGCACGCGTTTTTCTTCCCCATCCAGCGTAAATTTTGTGTCAATGGAGCCGAAATCGACCGCGAGAAAGGCATATTTCCGCGCAAAGTCGCGTTTTTTGACGACACGGACAAGCAGTCCGTCGGGCAGGCGCTCTTCATAATAGCCCTCGCCGATCTTCGGGTAGTCCAAGTATCTCATGCCTGTTCCCCCTTCAAGAAATAGATCGTATCGAGCGTGAGCTTTTCCGCTGCACGCCGCAGATCGTCCACGCCAAGGCGCTCGATTTTTTCCAAAAGCACGGGATAATCATCTCCCGGGCAGACCGCCATACCGCAATAAAACTCATCCATCTGCGCCGGCGCATCCATTGCCGCAAGAAGCGCCGAGCGCATCTGCCTGCGCGCGGACTCCAGCTCCTCCTCGGAGATCACGCCGTTTTTGCAGTCCTCCAACTCATGCAGAATTGCCTGCTTCGCTGTTTCATAGTTTTCAAAGGCGATGCCCGAGGAGATCACCATGACACCCTTGAATTTTTCAATGCTTGAACCGGCATAATAACACAATGACAGCTTCTCGCGCACATTGACAAACAGCTTGCTTGTCATTCCCGCGCCAAGAACCGTATTGAGCAGCAGCAGCGCGGGATAGTCGGGATCCGCCACGGTGATGCCGGTGCGCAAGCCCATGACCAGTTTGCCCTGCGTGACGTCCATCGTCTCGGTGCACTCGCGAACCCTCTTCGCACTGCGCACAACCTGCGTGCCGTAGGGCGCGAAAGCCGTCTTCTCTCTTCCTTCAAACACCGGCGCGAACAGCTCCGCCGCTTCCTGCGCAGTGCGTCTGCCCGAGTAAAAGATTTCAATGCGGGAGGTCGCTAATACCGTCTGATAGTGCGCCCAAAGTGCCTCCGGCGTGATGGCGCGCACTTCCTCTGCCGTGCCGAGACGCGGCACGCCGTATGCCTCCTCGGCGCACATCGTTTGCAGCATTTGGGTAACGGCATAGCTCCGCTTATCGTTCATGTTCGCCTCGATGGCGTTGATCAGATTTTGCTTTTCTCCCGCGACGCAGCTTGCGCAAAACACGCCGTTTTCCGTCAGCGGATGGTAAAGCACCTCGCGCAGAAACTCCGTCATCGGCGCAAAAACGCTCTCGTTATTCGGTAAAAAAGCATCCTCGATAAAATCGGCGTAAAAGCCGAGCAGCTTGACTTCTCCCTTGCGCCGCACCAATGTGCCGAAGGTCGCGCCGTACAGCTCGTCCAAATGTACAGAGATGCTGCGGATATCCGGGTATTTTTCCGTGGCGCGCAGCAGAACACTCGGCAGCAGTGCGTCCAAAGCCGCCGTCTGCGCTGTGTGTTGGCGCAGAAAATTCACGCTGAAGCATGCCGTTTTGAATTTATCCGTCTGCACCGCGCGCAGGCATACGCCGGGCGCAAGCTCCATTTGATTTATCATTGTCTTCATCCTTTCCTGTTTTCCATTATACACTATTTTTTGAAAAATAAAAGAGGCAATAAATTTCTGCTTGTTATTCTCTGCGGAATCCTGTAGAATAGAGGAAAACAAGGGAACCTCTGAATAAATCTGCAAGAGCGGTCAGCGATAGATTTTGCTGCAAATTGAGGTTTGAAAACCGCAGGTTTCAAGGTTTTCGAACCGATAAGTTGCGGCAAAAGATCCGCTGAGCGCCGCAGCTGATTTGTTCAGGATTCCCAAGGACAGGAGATTATTTCACAATGCAATGGATCGAAGTAACCGTCCGCACCGCCTCGGCAGGGATCGAGCTGCTGTGCGCAGAGCTGACCGACGCAGGCTTTGACAGTCTTGTGATCGACGACAGCGAGGAGTTTGCGGATTTTTTAGAAGAATCGAAGGACTATTGGGACTATGTGGACGAAGCGCTGGCAAAGAAGATGCAGGATCGTTCCCAAGTGCGGCTCTATCTTTCCGAAGAAACCGCGCAGGAGGAGCTTGCCGCGCTCCGGGCGCTTTTGCAGGAACTGCCTGCCCGCTATCCCGCCTGCGATTTCGGCGCGCTCACCATCGCGCTGGAAAACGTACCGCAGGAGGATTGGGAGAACTCTTGGAAAAAGAATTATCGTCCTTTACCCGTCGGAGAGCGTCTTTTGGTCGTGCCGCAGTGGATGACCGTGGACGATCTCGGTGGCCGCCTTCCCATCTATCTTGACCTCGGACTGACCTTCGGCACGGGCGAGCACGCCTCGACCCAAATGTGCATGCGCACGCTGGAAACGCTGGTCAAGGGCGGCGAACGCGTCGCCGATTTAGGCAGCGGCAGCGGCATTCTCTCCGTCTGCGCGCTTCGTTTGGGCGCGGCAAGCGCTGTCGGGGTGGATGTCGATCCCGCCGCCGAGCATATTGCCCGCGAGAATGCCGCCCGCAACGGCTTCGGCGAGGATCGTTTTTACGCCTGCACGGGCAATGTCTTAAAGGACACCGCGCTGATGGAGTCGCTCTGCATCGGCGGCTATGATATTGTCTGCGCAAACATCGTTGCCGGCGTGATCGTCTCCCTCGTTCCCGTCGTGCCGCGCTTTCTCAAGCCGAACGGCGTGTTCCTCTGCTCCGGCATCCTCAATTCGAGGGAGGCAGAGGTACGTCAAGCCATCGAGCGGGCAGGCTTAACGGTCATTCGCCGCGTGCAGGTCGAGCAATGGTGCTGCCTGCTGGCAAAATAATCTTCGAAAGGAGTGCAGAGTATGCTGCGCATCCCCTACCGCAATAAGCTGCTGCTGAAAAAGCTCCTGCGCGTTGTGCTGATTCTACTTGCGGCGCTGCTGGTTCTGAGCCTCGTGCTGCTCCTCTATTATGAGCCGTATATTGTCTATGACCGCGACGGCGCGCATCTGCGTCTGTCCACCGACAGCGGACAAGCTGCCGTTCCGGAAGCCGCGCCGCGCCCGACGGTTGAAAATCCGCTGATTGTCTACGATACGAACGTTCCCACGCAGAAGTCCCTCGCGGAAACGGGCGGCTACTATATCACAACGGCGATGCTGCAAGACCCCGAAGCGGTATTTGACGCGGTAAAAAAGCTTGAGGAGCCATGCGCCGTAATGATCGAGCTGAAAAGCATTTTCGGCAATTTTTACTATTCCACTTCGATCGGCGGCGCGCAGACGGCGGATGTGGATATTGCAAAGATCGACCAACTGCTTACATATTTGGTCGACAAGGACTTTTACCTGATTGCCGTGGTTCCCGCCTTCAGTGACCGCGCCTTTGCTTTGGAGAACCAGTCCTGCGGTCTTCCGCTTTCGAGCGGCGCCCTGTGGATGGACGACTACGGCTGTTATTGGCTCGATCCCGCAAACGAGACCGTCAAGTCCTATCTGATGCAAATTGCCCGCGAGCTTTCCGGTCTCGGCGTCCGCGAGGTCGTGTTCTCCGAATTCCGTTTTCCCGAGAGCAGCAGCATTGTCTACTCCTCCGATCAAACAAGCACGGAAATTCTCAGGGAGACAGCTTCGGAGCTGACGAGCTTCTTCACCGGCAGCAATCTGATGATCTCCTTCGAGACGGAAGCCGCGGACTTCCCCGCCGACGCCTGCAAGGGCAGGCTCTATATTCCCAATGTCGACGGCTCGCAGGTCGAGCGCTATGTGCAGCTCTACGGCAAAAGTGAAGGCTTGGCAGAGCTTGTCTTCCTTGCCGCCTCCCGCGACACACGCTTTGAAAACCAAGCCGTCCTGCGCCCCCTCCTGAGCGAATGACCGATTTCTTTCTCATACGAAAACCCGATTAAAATATTCATTTTATCGGTTTTCAACGCCGTACCGGCGTTGCATTTTCGCGATGATAAGGTAAGCATCGCGAAAATATGTCTCGTACCAATCACGATATCGCAATTAAAATGTGCTTTGCACATTTTAATTGGTGATTGGTATGATGCATACATGATAACTTTCGCTTGTTCAAGAAATGCTTCGGAATTGTTTGAGAAATATTAATTTTGATTTCTGTCGATACAAAGATCAGAAGCATAAAACAGATTAGCCTGCCAAAGCAATAGGTTCGGAATTATGCAAATTGTTGACATATGCCAAAAACGAGAGTATAATGCAATCATACGAGAGAATACCTGAATTTGAGAAGGATGAAGATATGTCAAGACCGAGAAAATGCAGAAAAGTATGCAGGCTGCCTGAGGTGCGTGAATTTTTGCCCGCTGCAGACTGCCGAAGCTTTATCCAATTGACTGTAGATGAATATGAATCCATACGGCTCATAGATAAAGAGGGCTTTTCTCAGGAAGAATGTGCGGGATATATGCAGGTTGCGCGCACGACCGTCCAAATGATTTATAACAGCGCAAGGAGCAAGCTCGCTGACGCCTTGGTCGGCGGCATTGGAATCCGTATTGAGGGCGGGGATTATACGCTGTGCAGCGGCGAGGAAGTACATTGTCATTGCGGCGGCTGCTGTCGGCATCGCAATTCGCCTTGTTCTGAAGCGACGCACACACAAAACAGCAATCAGAAATAGGCAGATGTATTATCAGCACGGTAAGGAGATTACACGAAAGGAGCGGCGCATATGAGAAAATCACATATGGCTTGGAAGCGAAGCCTTGCTCTGCTCTGTCTGGTGATCTTGCTTTGCATGCTTCTGCCTCCGATCCATGACTGTTCAGGCAAGGATTGCGCGATTTGCGCTTTGATCTCCGTTTCAAAAAATGTGTTTACATTTGTTTTCCTGTACGCGTTGTTCCTTGATCTTGGAGATCAGGTCTGTAAATTTTACACCTTCATCAAGGAACGCATGATCCATAGAAACGATACCTTGGTTTTACAAAAGGTCAAGCTTTCGAATTGATTTGATATTCTTTCTCAAAAAGCGAATCTTTTGAAAGGAATATCTTGCAATATGATAGAAATCAAAAACTTAGGGAAACAGTTTCAGAATGAAACTGAAATAGAATACCATGATATGACCTTTGAAACAGGAAGGTCTTATATGCTTCTCGGTGCCTCGGGCTGCGGGAAATCAACATTATTAAATATCATCGCAGGCGTTCTGTCTCCGACAAGAGGCTCGGTCATCATCGACGGCATGGAGATGAGCGCGGCTGCGCAGAAGGTGAGGGATAAATTCCGGATCGAGAAAATCGGCTATATTTTTCAGGACTTCAAGCTCATCAACGACATGACGGTTGCGGATAATATCGGTATTCTGCGGCTGGAGGGCATTGATATTTCCGGAATGGACGATATGCTCCGCGCGCTGGATATTTATGAGAAGAAAAACGCGAAGATTAAGCATCTTTCCGGCGGACAAAAGCAACGCGTCGCGATTGCGCGGGCGCTTGTGAAACAGCCGGACATCATTCTCGCAGACGAACCCACGGGAAATCTGAACTTTGCCATCGGCGAACAGGTCATTCAGAAGCTGCTCGAGGTTTCCAAGGGAAAGACGCTGATTGCCGTTTCACATGACGAAAGATTAGCGAAATATTTCGATCAGGTGATCGATATGAACGAAATGACCTCCGGGATGCGTGACACCGTAAGGAACGAGGAGGGACAATAAGATGCTGAAATTTGCGCTGAAAAATATGGCGATTAAAAAAGTGCAGATCCTTCTGATTGTGCTTTCCATTGTGATCTCTGCCGGCATCAGCGTCCTTGCGTTCAATGTTGCCACACAGGTGGACGAGGGGATTGTCAACAACGCCGGGTATTATTCGGTGATTGTCGGCCCTGCCGGGAGCAATACGCAGCTTGCGATGAATACCATGTACTTTACCGACACACCGGTCGGCACGATTCCTTATTCCGTGGTTTCTTCCTTGCAACAGGATTCCAGAGTGACAACGGTCATCCCGTTTGCGATGGCGGATAATTACAACGGCTACAGCGTCGTCGGAACCGCACCGGACTTTCTTAAGGACAAAACGGTGCGCCAAGGTGCGATGTTTGATCCTACCGGCACCATGCAGGCTGTTGTCGGCTCCAATATTGCAAAGTATAATAACCTTTCCGTCGGCGATGTGATCTACACAAGCCATTCCGCAAGCGGCTCGGAGCTGCATACGCAAGGCATCACGGTGGTCGGCATTTTAGAGGAAAGCCACTCCTCCTATGATAATGTGGTTTTTACACAGCTCAAAACGCTTTGGGAGATGCATGAGCACGGTGAGGAGGAAGAAGAGGAAGCAGAGCATCACGAAATGCACGCAATGGTGTGTGCAGTGCTTGTGAATACCAAAAATCCGGGCTGCGCGATGCAGCTTGTCCAAGAGTACGACGGAAAGATCATCACAGAGGAAGACGGCGATAGCTGCACGCTGCAAGCCATTGAGCCGATGTCCGTCATTCGCGATGTGCTGAACGATGCCGACGATACCAAATACATTGTTTTTGTCCTCTGCGCAGTCATCCTCATCATGAACATTATGATTATCTCTATCATCACGCTTTTGAATATGTACCATTCGGCAAAGGAGATCTCTTTGATGCGCCTGATCGGGATCAGCATGAAGCGAATCAACCTGCTTTACATCATTCAAAACAGCCTGATGGGGCTTTGCTCCGTCTTGCTCGCGTTTGGCGTGTCCAGAGCCTGTATGCTGCTGATGAATGACTATGTCGAATCTATGGGTGTGGTTTTGAATATGTCAAAGGTCTATCCGATGGAGTTTGTGATACTGCTTGCGGTGTTCGCGATCAGCGTTCTGCCTACAGTGATTTGGACATTTGCCATGTCAAGAAAGGATAGTATTTCGGAGTAAGATCATGAAGAATAAAACCTATTTATGGAGATGTATTTCTCTCCTGCTGCTTCTGACACTGCTCGCGGCGACCTTTTCAGGCTGTAAGGCAAGCGGCGAGAGTGGTTCCAATGACGGCGGCATTACCAAATTGAGCTTCAAGGCTGCCTCCGGCTATGATTATCTAAAATCCCTTGACGGAAAGAGCGTTACCATCAGCGGCTACATGGCGACCAGCTCGCCGGTTGACGGGTCGTTCCTGTTCCTGATGAATCTGCCCTATCAAAGCTGCCCCTTCTGCGTGCCGAATACCTCTCAGTTGTCCAATACGATGGAGGTATATCCGAAAAAGGAGGAAAGCTTTGCCTATACGACGCAAGCAATTAACATTGTCGGAACGTTGGAGGTTGCGGACAGTGAGGAGGAGCCGTTTACCGATATGTACGGCTACGAATTCAATTATAAGATTGTAGATGCCACTTACAGCATCCTGCAGGCGGACGAGCTTTCAGAGGATATGGCACTATGGCAGAAAATTGCGGAAAGCGATGTGATCAATGACATTTACAAAATGTATGATTATGTGAATTTCCTCTGCGCATGGAATACATACTGCGTGAATTCCTATACCGATGAAAATGGCAATACCGTCCCGGGCTATTTCCTTTACGCCAGTGATGCGGAGAACTTTATTTATAACGACGGCGCACAATACAATTACGGTTATCAAGAGGGTTACTTCGATGGGATTGTGCAAAAAATAGAAGACATTGATCGGGAGGCTTTCAGCGATCTTGTGGCAAACATTCGAAAAGCGGAGGCGCTTGCCGACAAAGCACTTGCGGAGCTTGAGAACAAGAATTATACCTCCGAGTATCAATATGTTGAAAAATTCGGCACAGAAGATTATGTCTACACGCTGAATAACGGAGAAGAGCTGACTGCTGAGATGGAAACGATATACGCGGAGTTCGCAAATTGGCTTGGCAGCTGGGAAATGTAAAAGCCTCTAATACTGATTCTTGATTAATGAATTTAATCAAGAATCAGTATCAGGATCGGTATGAAAAAGATTCGGAGCCTGCCGCATCGGCAGACTCCGAATCTTTTTCAATTAAAAACGAGGCTCCTGCAAACGCAGAAGCCTCAAAAAGAATAGAATCAATCAGCAAAGAGGGAAGTGGAGAGATAGCGGTCGCCGGTGTCGGGGAGGAGGGCGACGATGGTTTTTCCCTGATTTTCCGGGCGCTTTGCCAGCTCAATGGCAGCCCACACCGCAGCACCGGAGGAGATACCGACAAGGACGCCTTCCGCTTTGCCGATCCTCTTGCCGGTTGCAAAAGCGGCATCGTTTTCGACCGTGATGATCTCATCATACACATTGGTATCCAGCACGGCGGGAACAAAGCCTGCGCCGATGCCTTGAATCTTGTGCGCGCCGGGGGTGCCCTTGCTCAGAACGGGGGAGGACGCAGGCTCTACGGCGACGACCTTCACCTTCGGGTTTTGGCTCTTTAAATACGCACCGACACCGGTCACAGTGCCGCCTGTGCCGACGCCTGCAACAAAGATGTCAACGCTGCCTTCCGTATCCTCCCAGATTTCCGGGCCGGTGGTAGCTCTGTGAACGGCAGGGTTAGCGGGATTGACGAACTGCCCCGGAATAAAACTGTTGGGAATCTCTTTTGCCAGTTCATCCGCCTTGGCGATAGCCCCCTTCATGCCCTTGGCACCCTCCGTAAGCACAAGCTCCGCGCCGTAGGCCTTCATGAGCTGGCGGCGCTCAACGCTCATGGTTTCGGGCATGACGATGATAATGCGGTAGCCTCTTGCCGCCGCGACGGAAGCCAAACCGATGCCGGTATTGCCGGAGGTCGGCTCAATGATGACGGAGCCGGGCTTGAGGAGCCCTTTGCTTTCCGCGTCGTCGATCATGGCTTTGGCAATGCGGTCCTTGACGGAGCCTGCGGGATTGAAATATTCCAGTTTACCCAAAATGCGGGCTTGCAAGCCTTCTTCCTTTTCGATGTGAACCAGCTCCAGCAGCGGCGTCTTTCCGATCAATTGGTCAGCGGATGTATAGATTTTACTCATGATGATTTCCTCCTAAATAATTTGATGTGTTTGGTTGATTATACTAAAATTTGTTAAGGCCGAAGGTGCGTCAAATTCTGCACAAGACGGTGAAGCTTGCGTTAGCACGATGCGAGTGTGCGTAGCACACGGGATTCTTGATGAAAGAATTGAATCAAGAATCAGTATTACAAAGTTCGGATGCAGCGTCAACATCGACAACATCGGAGGCAGGCGTGATATCTTTTCATCATAATACCAACTTTTCGAGTAGGTTAATATGATTATACGATGCAAGGAGGAATTTGTCAATAGGAAAATTAGAAAAAATTGATTGATTTTCCTATATACGTTGTTGTATAATAGGTTAATAAAATCGGAATGAGAGGGGATTCTATGCTGATTTCTACCAAAGGGCGCTATTCGCTTCGCGTGATGATTGATCTTGCAGAGCATCAATCCGGCGGCTACATTCCGCTGAAGGAGATTGCCGAGCGGCAGGAGATGTCCGAAAAGTATCTGGAAAGCATCATCAAGCTGCTGGTCAAGGACAAAATGCTGGTCGGACTTCGCGGGAAGGGCGGAGGATATAAATTGACAAAAGCTCCCGAGCAGTATACCGTGGGCAGCGTTTTGCGCCTTACAGAGGAATCTCTGTCGCCGGTATCCTGCTTAGAGCCGAATGCCGATGCCTGTCCCCATGTAACTACCTGCCGAACGCTGCCGTTATGGAAGGGTCTGCATCAGGTCATCAATGATTATCTCGACAATATTACCATTGCTGATCTGATGCAGCGAGAAGCGGAGGGAAATGACTATATCATTTAATGATAGAGCAGGTTCTGTCCGCATTGGAATGCAAAAAATAAAAGCCTCTCCCCAAAGCTGCTGCATATTTCAGCGGCTTTGGGGAGAGGCTTACCTCCGTTCAAAATATCGAAAAACAGAGTGGCGGGACGAGCACGCCCAGCAGTACGGCGCGGTTTTCAGCAATAGAAATCGCGGATCTTCTTTGCACGGCTCGGATGGCGCAGCTTGCGAATCGCTTTGTTTTCAATCTGACGAATACGTTCACGAGTCACACCGAAAATTTGACCGACTTCCTCCAGCGTGTGCGTCTTGCCGTCATACATACCGAAACGCAGACGCAGGACATCCGCCTCGCGTTCGGTCAGTGTGGCGAGAATATCGCTCAAGGCTTCCGCTAACAGCGCATTGCTGGTAGCGTCCGCAGGGCCGGGCGTGTTGTCATCTTCGACAAAGGAGCCGATGGTCGTATCCTCTTCGTCACCGACAGGGGTGTCGAGCGAAAGGGTATCGGCAGCGGTACGATTGGCTTCGATGATTTTCTCAATGGGGAGATTCAACTCCTCTGCAATCTCCTCAAGTGTCGGCTCTCTGCCAAGCTCCTGCACCAGCTTGCGGTTGCAGCGCGTTGCTTTGTTGATGACCTCTACCATATGCACAGGCACGCGGATTGTACGCGCTTGGTCGGCAATGGCGCGGGTGATCGCCTGCCGAATCCACCATGTCGCATATGTAGAGAATTTGTTTCCCTTTGTATAGTCGAATTTATCGACTGCGCGGATCAGACCGGTATTGCCCTCCTGAATCAGGTCAAGGATATGAAGACCGCGACCGGAATACTTCTTTGCAATAGAAACCACCAAACGAAGATTTGCCTCAGTGAGTTGATTTTTTGCGGTTTGGTCTCCGTCCACAACGCGTTTTGCCAACGCCTGTTCCTCCTCCGCGCTGAGCAGAGGAATCTGACCGATCTCCTTGAGGTACATTCTTACGGGGTCATCAAGATTGTACTCAGCGGCAAGCTCAACGGGATCAACGAGAGGTTCTTCCTCGTCAATCGACTCAGGGCCGAGATCAATGTCCTCAATGAGCTCCTGCATGCCATCCTCAGAACCGGGCTCGGAACTGAGAATTTGGATTCCCATGGATTCAAAAGTATCATAGACCTGCTCGATCTTTTCAACGGAAAGATCCAACTTTTCCAGTGCGGCAAGAACTTCGGATGCCGATAAGACACCGTCGCGACGTCCCTTGTTAATGAGGGCGGTCAGAGGTGTCATCAGTTCCTCATTGTTTTTTCCGCTTCTATTCGAGGTAGCCATAAAGCACTTCCTTGTAACTTTGGTATTTTCGGGCGTATCTAATTCATTATAGCGTGCAATTTCACTCTATGCAATAGTTTTTTGCAAAAAATAAGAGAAAAAATGATTTTTTTGAAAATACAAGTATAATCACGCGAAAAGACGCCTCTGCGAGCTGCGCATCAAAGGATGACGTAGCATAATTTCGTCACCGTTTGCTATTGCACAGGATACCCGCAGAAGCGTGTTATCATACATGGCTTTTTTCGGAAATTATTCCCGCGTCAAGCTTTCGCGGATTGCAGCGATGAAGCCTGCGCTCGTGACCACATTCGGCGTTTCGCCCTCCCAAAGCGTTGCAAGATCCTTGGTCATGGTGCCGCTTTCGATCACGGCGATGGAGGCGCGCTCCAGCTTTTGCGCGAAAGAAACCAGCGCTTCATTGCCGTCCAGCTCGCCCCGTTTGGCCAGCGCGCCTGTCCATGCAAAAATGGTAGCCATCGGATTGGTGGAGGTCTCTTCACCCGCGAGATAGCGGTAATAATGCTTTGTCACTGTGCCGTGCGCCGCTTCATATTCATAGTTTCCGTCCGGAGAGACCAACACAGAGGTCATCATGGCAAGGCTTCCGAAGGCGGTCGAGATCATATCGCTCATCACGTCGCCGTCGTAATTTTTGCAAGCCCAGATAAAGCCGCCCTCACTGCGAATCACACGGGCAACAGCGTCATCAATGAGGGTATAGAAATAGGTAATACCGGCTTTTTCGAAGGCTTCCCGATATTCCGACTCATAAATCTCCGCAAAAATCTGTTTAAATGTGCCGTCGTAAATTTTTGCGATGGTGTCCTTTGCGGAGAACCATAGATCCTGTTTTGTTGCAAGGGCGTAGTTGAAGCAGGAACGGGCAAAGGAAGCAATGGAGGAGTCCTTGTTGTATTGCCCCGTCAGAACGCCGCCGCATTCAAAATCATAGATCGTCTTGCGCGTTTCCTTTCCCTCTGCATCCGTAAAGACCAGCTCCGCCTTGCCCTGCGGAACACGCAGCTCGGTTGCCTTATACGCATCTCCGTAGGCATGACGCGCAATGGTGATTGGCTTTTTCCAATTCTTTACCACGGGACGAATGCCTTTGACAAGGATTGGCGCGCGGAAAACCGTACCGTCGAGAATTGCGCGGATGGTTCCGTTCGGGCTTTTCCACATCTCGTGCAGGTTATATTCGCTCATGCGCTGTGTGTTGGGCGTGATCGTGGCGCATTTGACGCCTACGCCGTATTTTTTAATGGCGTTTGCGGCCTCGTGCGTGACTGCGTCGCGTGTTCTGTCGCGTTCCGGCAGACCGAGATCATAGTACTCGGTTTTCAATTCCACAAAAGGAAGAAGAAGCTCGTCCTTGATCTGTTTCCACAGAATGCGTGTCATTTCGTCGCCGTCCATTTCAACGAGCGGCGTCGTCATTTTAATTTTCTCCATTTTTGACCTCCCGATTGATCAGCTCACAGCGGTTGATGGGTGTGCCAAGCTGATAGAATTTTTCTTCATAGCCTGTCATGATCCCGACAGGCCCGTTTTCGTGCAGATTGCGGGTCAAATTGCGGATCTCCAAGCCGCAAGCTTCAAACTCGCCGAGGGACCACTCAAACAGTGCGGCATTATCTGTTTTGAAGTGAATCTCGCCGTCCTTGCGGAGAATCTTTTTATACTTTTCCAAGAAGGTGCGGAAGGTAAGTCGGCGCTTGGCGTTTTTTTTGCGCGGCCAAGGGTCGCAGAAATTTAAGTAAATCAGATCGATCTCGCCGTCTGCGAAGTATTCCTCAAGCTCCGCCGCGTCCAGTGAGAGGAAATAGACGTTTTTTAAGCCCATTTCCAGCGCCCGTTCCATGCCGAGCAGCATTGCCTCGTTGACACGTTCGACGGCGATCAATAAGACATCCGGCTCTGCGGCGGCAGTTTCGACGGTGAATTTTCCTTTGCCGCAGCCGACCTCCAAACGAATCTCCCGTGCTTCGGGCATCAGAGAACGCCAGTTCCCGCGCAGGCGTTTCGCGTCGCGCAGCCAGATCGCAGAACAGGCTTCCATGCGTGGTTCCAAATTGTTGCGTTTTCTCATTCTCATATGATATGACCTCGTTATTCTTTGCTTTTTGATGCATTATAGCAAAAGAAAGCGGCTTCGTAAAGGAGACTGACGAAAAAAATCCGGCATATCGCAAAATTTACGATATGCCGGGAGGTTAAACTTCGAAAATGACCGGTTCACCGTTGCATCCGAAACGGCCTGCGCGCACCTCTATGATGCCGCCGCTGAGAAGATCTCGGTATTGCCCGTCAGGAAGCGATACGGGAAGGAGCCCCGCTTCACCGCGAAGGCTGAACACGCCGACAAGCTGTTTTCCCTGCTTTTGATGTGTTGCAAGCACAATGTCATGCGGTAACGCCCGCACTTGGTAACTGCTGTCAGTGAAAAGGGGATGCTTCTTGATCTCATACAGGCGATGCAGGAGCGGTGTCAGGTCATGCCCGGTGTCCCAGCGCACCGTGTCTTTGTCAAACAGACTCGGCGTATGCGTTGCTTCAACCTCCTGACCGGCATAGAGCAGCGTCATACCCTTTTGAAAATACAAGAGAGCAGTATGGTTGCGCAGCGAGCGCGCATCGGGAATCAACTGTTTCGCGCGGTTATTGTCGTGGTTCTCCAAGAAGCGCAGCTTGACATAGTTGTCAGGATAAATATACTCCTGCCGATTGACTGCCTCGGCGTATTGCGAAAGCGGGATTTCTCCCTTGAGGTAACTGAGAAAATCAAAGAAAATGTCGTAGTCATAGCAGATGTCAAACGCCTGATAGATTTCGGAATCCGAGAGAGAAGGGATACCCTCTGCCCGCGTTCCGGTGATAAAGCATGGCTCGACAGATTCACTCAGCCAGATACAATCCGGGCGAACCGTACTGACAGCACGGCGGGCTTCCTGCCAAAATGCCAAAGGCACCAAAGGCGCAACGTCGCAGCGGAAGCCATCGACAATGGAGGCCCATTGCTTCAGTGTTTCAATTTGATAATCCCACAGCGCCCGATTGCCGTAATCAAGATCAATCACATCAGACCAGTCGCCGATGCGATTGCCCGGTTCACCGTTTGCTTTGCGGTAAAACCACTCAGGATGCTCCTGCGCCAAGACGGAGTCCGGAGAGGTGTGATTATAAACGACATCAATGATGCATTTCATACCCTCTGCGTGGATGGCGTTCACCAAGCGTTTGAAGTCCTCCAGCGTGCCGAATTCGGGATTCACGGCGCGATAATCGGAGATGGCATAGGGGCTGCCGAGTGTACCCTTCCGGCATTTCGTGCCACAGGGATGAATGGGCATCAGCCAGATGATATCTACGCCCAATTTACGGATGCGCGGGAGGTCGCGGCGGACAGCCTCAAAGGTTCCCTCCGCGCTGTAGTTGCGGACATAGATGCTATACATGACCTGATTGCGATATTCTTTCGTGGTAGTCAGTGCCAAACGAAATCTCCTCCTTCTGTGTCTGTAGGGAAAATGTTGTTTTTGCATATACTCGAGCCTGACTTTATTGTAACGCTTTTTTCGGAAAAGTAAAGCAGCAGTTTTGCAAACATGGAACGGAAGACAAACATTTTGCTTGCATTTCTCCTTCGCATCGTGTATAGTATTAAAGCAGTCGAAAAAGATTCCAAAGAATCCGGGCGTAGCTCAGTTTGGTAGAGCGCTAGCTTTGGGAGCTAGATGCCGCAGGTTCGAATCCTGTCGCCCGGACCATAACCGGATGCCAATTATGATACGATGGGTATCACGATTGGTGTCAGGCTTCTATTTGCAAAAGTCCCTGTTTGCAAGAGCTTTCGATACATTTTAACGATAACAGGCTCTACGGCGATTCCGAAACGGTCGCGGTGGAGCCTTTTGCGTTTTAATCCTCGTTACCTTTTAACGAAGTGTCATAGAGGTGTGCTACTTTTCATTATTCCTCTGTAAAGAAAAAAGTCGGAGTATTTACGCTCAGAGCTTGGTTTTGGTTCCGTTGGAAAAATGAATGTGTTTTCTTCAAAACCCATTGACAAACATCGATGTGTTGCATATAATATAGATAGATGTCGATGGGAGGTGACGAGCTTGGAGTTTGATGAAAAGAAGATTGCAATGATTTTTAAAGCGTTCTGCGATGAAAACCGTATTCGAATTCTGAAGCTTCTTGCAACAGGTGAAAAATGTGCTTGCAGATTGCTTGAAGAAATTAGTATTACGCAGCCTACAATGTCGCACCATATGAAAATTCTTTGCGATTCCGGCATTGTAGTTGGACGAAAAGAAGGCAAATGGATGCACTACTCCATTTCTCCGGAAGGAGCGGCAACTGCCGGAAAATATCTGAAGGAGCTTACCAAAATCACTTGTTCGGACAACGATCAGTCGTGTTGTGAAAAGTAAGTCTATATGCTTTTCGGCTCGACTTTCTTTAAATTCATTACATTGACATATTTCAATTTGACAATCTGTGAAAGGATTCTGTATGGAAGCAATAAAAACAGCTTGGGATTTCTTTCAAAATGAAATCCTCGGCATGCACTGGCTGAACAGACTGATCAGTACCGTTCTGAATGCTTGTGGATTGGACACAACAAGCAGGGTTGGCGGCAGCGTGCAGTTCTTTCTCTATGATACCATTAAAATAATGGTTCTCTTGGGTATTTTGATTTTGATTATTTCATATATTCAAAGCTACTTCCCGCCGGAGAGAACAAAAAAGATACTGAGCAAATTTCGCGGGATGTGGGCAAATATTCTTGCCGCCCTGCTCGGAACAGTCACTCCGTTTTGCTCTTGCTCATCTATTCCGTTGTTTATTGGCTTTACAAGTGCAGGACTACCGCTTGGAGCAACCTTCTCTTTCCTGATTTCGTCTCCAATGGTTGACCTCGGAAGCCTCCTGCTGTTAATGAGCATTTTCGGATGGAAGGTTGCAGTCATTTATGTTGTGCTCGGTCTTGTCATTGCCGTTGCCGGCGGTACGCTGATTGAAAAACTGCACCTTGAAAATCAGGTGGAAGAATACATCCGTAACGGACGGTCACCGGATGTTCCGCCAGAGGAACTGCATTGTAAAGACCGATTGAAATATGCGTGGGAACAGGTTGTTGTCACCGTGAAAAAGGTGGCGCCTTATGTGCTTATCGGTGTAGGTATCGGAGCGATGATTCATAACTGGATTCCAGAAGAATTTGTTGTCAAGCTACTTGGGGATAACAACCCATTCGGTGTTCTTCTTGCTACAATTGCAGGCGTACCTATGTATGCTGATATATTCGGCACAATCCCGATTGCCGAAGCTTTGCTTGCAAAAGGCGCTTTGCTCGGCGTTGTCCTCTCATTTATGATGGCTGTTACAACGCTTTCTCTGCCGTCCATGATCATGCTGCGCAAAGCGGTAAAGCCGAAGCTACTCGGTATTTTCGTTGCAATCTGCACAATCGGAATTATCGTTGTCGGCTATTTCTTTAATCTGATACAGCCAATGATTCTATAAAAGAACGGAGGAAAATAGCGGATACGGCAATCCTGCGGATGGGTCTGTATATTTTAGGGAAGCTCTGAATCAATCCGCTGATTTGTTCAGAGGTTCCCTAATCAATAAACATTTTGGAGGTAATATTATGGCACTGTTCAATTTTGGAAAGAAGAAGGAAGAAGAAAGGAAAGTATCCACCGGCTGCTGCGGGGCGGAGGAGCAAGCGGAAGAAAAAAACGCGGGATGCTGCTGCGGCTCTCTTTCCAATGCAGAAGAATCCTCGAAAACCTGTTGCGGCACCCCTTTGGAGGGTATATGTTGCATTAAAGTGCTGGGTGCAGGCTGCAAGTCCTGCCATGAGCAGTATGAAAACGCAATGGCTGCTGTCAAAGCAATGGGGCTGAGCATCGAAGTGGAGTATATTACCGATATGGAGAAGGTGATGGAATATGGCGTCATGCGTATGCCTGCCATCGTCGTCAACGAGAAAGTTGTTTCCATGGGTAAGGTTTTAAAGACCGCCGATGTGGAGAAGCTTCTGCACATGCTGGGATGCTGATATGCAGAAAGCTGCATTTATCCGTGTACACAATTTCTGCCGCAAGGGAGCTTTCACTTTTTTGTCAAAGATTTTCCTATCATACCGGCATACCTCACAATGCCGCATCGGGGCTTTGTCGATCTGAGGCACAGTTTATTCTCTACGGCGGTGCAGCCGGAATGCGGTTAGCAGACCGATTGCAAGAAGCGGCGGTATAATCCATAGGTACAAGGTGCCGCCGGTTTTCGGCTCAGTTGATGCCGGGATGGAGGAAACGTCGAACTTGGGAGCGCCCTGATTCTGCACCTCGGTGTCGTTGCTTAGCGGAACAGAGTCAAAGCCTTCGGTTGCCATAACTTGAAGCGCCTGCGCCTGCGTCTGCTTCAGATGATATTGCGCGATATACTCAGACAGTGTAAGCGTTTGCCCTGAAGCATATAGACTCGGCGCAGTTTCAGGAGCTTGCCGGTGGTCATATTTCGAGGTGTAGGAATAAGCGATATTGAGCAAAAGCTGTTCGGAATTTCTTAACGAAAGAATCTCCATTCCGATACCGGCGCCGCAGGAATGCGTGCCGATCGGGATCGTGATTTCCGGCACGCCGGCGATTGGGGAGAGCTTGGCGCAGTTGCAGATATATGCGTAGTCATCAGCAGGCGTCGGATGCTCGGTCACGTTGTAGTCCGGCGTGTGGAGATAGGAGGGAAAGATCAATGCGGAAATCTCGTTCTCTTCAAATACGGCTTCCAGCTTCGCATTTACCTGCTCCCGCAGATATGTACCGCCGCCGTCATAAGCCGAATAGTTGAAAACCTCCGGTATGGAAATGACCACGACTTCGGCACCACAAGCGATGAACTCAGAGACGGCATCCTCAAAAGCGATCAGAATCTCCTCGTCAAGGTCCGACTCTTTTCTGTCATAGGAATTTGCAATGGGATAAGACAGCTCCCACAACACGCCGATACGCATACCTTCCAGTGCATTTGCATCCAGATTTTCGGCATAGTTTGTCTCGCCGCCGGTCAACACGTCCAGCATGATTGCCTGATCCTTTACGGTGCGGGTGATTGCGCCGGGCGTATCCCGCGAGTAATTCAGAATCACACAGCCCTCACGGTCAAGAAGACCGACGGTCGGACGCATGGAAACGCAGCCGTTCAGCGCGGAGGGATACCGCAGAGATACATTCGTATCGGTGCCGAGGCCCGCAACGCAAAGATTCAGCGAAACGGCTGCCGCGCTGCCCCCGGAGGAGCCACCGGAGGCAAGCGCGGGATTATATGCGTTGAAGGTCTCGATTCCCAAATCGCTGACGGAGCAGATTGCATCCTGCGCGCCGGCAGACATATTGGTTTTTCCGAGAATGATTGCGCCTTCGTCAAGTAAATTCTGCACGACGGCGGCGTTTTCGGAGGGCGCCGAGTAATAGTAAGAATATCCGTTCGTGGTCGGATAGCCCGCGTAGTCAATATTATCCTTCACTACAATTGGGACACCAAAGAGTGCGCCCGCTGCCGTTCCGTTCGCAATGGCAGCATCACGTTTGTCAGCTTCCTCAAGTGCGTTATCGCAAATCGTAATAAAGCAATGAAAGGTAGCTTCATAAGCTTCAATGCGTTCAAGATAATACTCCGTCAATTCACGGCAGGTGATCAGACCGAGATCAATTGCCTCACGGATTGAGGTGATGTCTGCCTCATATAAGGCATCAAGAAGATCCTGCTTCGGATCCTCGGCGGGGAAGGCTTCCTTGATTGCATCATTGCCCGCCGCAAACGCCTGTAAGGGCAGGAGAAGAAGGCAGAGAAGAATAAGTAATTTCTTCACGATTTGCACCTCAAAATATGTTTTTCATCTTGGGTCTTACATGAGATTTAAAACGCTTGCCAAAAACAGTAGCTCTGCAAAAGACGGTTGACGAGCATCGGTACACAATTGAAACAATCGAATGATGAAACATACGCTAATGAAAGAAAAAAGTCTCTTTTCCCGAAAGAAAAGAGACTTTTTTGGTCCGAGTGACTGGATTCGAACCAGCGGCCTCTTGAACCCCATTCAAGCGCGATACCAAACTTCGCCACACCCGGATATTCATTTCGCCCCAATATAGTATCATACTCGTTGCGATTTTGCAAGTACTTTTTTTGTTTTTGGAAAATTTTTTAAATCGGGCGCTAATTTGATGTCGGATCGACAATTTTAAAAGGAAGGCAGCGGAAAAGCGACTGATAGGTTCTCGCCCCGTTTGCTGCTTCCAAACGGGGCGAGAGGGAGAACACATATCTACTTATATCAATTTCGTTCGCGTTAGGCTCTGCTTTGTCGCCATTCGAGGAAATCATCATAGGTGCCGATATAGTCCAAAATCGTGCCGTCGGGGCGGAATTCGATAATACGGTTGGCGACCGATTGCAGCAGCTCGTGGTCATGGCTGGCAAAGAGAATATTGCCCGGGAAAGCGATCATGCCCTTGTTGACCGCTTGAATAGACTCCATATCTAAGTGGTTGGTCGGCTGGTCAAGCAGGAGGACGTTTGCGCCGGAAAGCATCATCTTTGAGAGCATACAACGCACCTTTTCACCGCCGGATAGGACATTCACGGGTTTAAAAACATCGTCTCCGGAGAAAAGCATCCTGCCGAGGAAGCTGCGCAGATATACGTCGTCCTTTTTTGCGGAGAATTGCCGCAGCCAATCCACCAAGGAATCTGTACAGCCCTCAAAAAAAGCGGAATTGTCCTTCGGGAAATAGCTTTGCGAGGTGGATACGCCCCATTTGACCGTGCCCCCGTCTGCTTCCAGTTCGCCCATGAGAATTTTAAACATCGTTGTCTGCGCGACTTCATTCTCGCCGACAAAGGCAATTTTGTCATTTTTATTGACGATAAAGGAGACTTTTTCAAGGAGCTTTACACCTTCCACCGTCTTTGAGACGTCCGTGACAAATAGGATATCCTTGCCGACCTCGCGCTCCCGCGTGAAACCGACGAAGGGATAACGGCGAGAGGAGGCAGGCATCTCTTCCACGGTCAGCTTGTCCAACAAACGGCGGCGAGCGGTCGCTTGCTTGCTCTTTGCTTTATTGGCTGCAAAACGGGATATAAAGGTCTGCAATTCCGCAATCTTTTCCTCGTTGCGCTTGTTTTTATTCCGGATGAGCGCCTGCACAAGCTGACTGGATTCGTACCAGAAGTCATAGTTGCCGACATACATTTTGATCTTTCCGTAGTCAATATCGACGATATGCGTGCAGACGGTGTTGAGAAAGTGACGGTCATGGCTGACGACAATGACCATACCCTTGTCCTCATAGTCGAGAATGAAGTTCTCGAGCCAATTGATTGACTCAATATCGAGGTTATTGGTCGGTTCATCCAGCAGGATGATATCCGGGTCGCCGAATAGTGCCTGCGCCAGCAGCACCTTGACCTTCAGCCTGCCGTCGGTATCCGCCATTTTGTCCCCATGCAGCTCCACGGGGATGCCCAAGCCCTGCAAAATACGGCTTGCGTCGGACTCTGCCTCCCAGCCGTTCAGCTCTGCAAACTCAATCTCCAGCTCTGAGGCCAGCATTCCGTCCTCGTCGGAGAAATCCGGTTTTGCATAGAGCGCATCCTTCTGCTTCATCACGTCATATAAACGTTTGTTGCCCATGATAACGGTATCTAAAACAGTATACTCGTCATATGCAAACTGATTCTGCTTCAAGACCGACATACGAAGTCCGGGCTTGATCGAAATCTCACCCTTGGTGGACTCCAATTCGCCGGAAAGAAGTCTTAAAAACGTTGACTTGCCCGCGCCGTTTGCGCCGATGACGCCGTAGCAGTTTCCGGCGGTAAATTGCAGATCAACATGCTGAAACAGAAAAGTGCCGCCGAATTGCAGCGCAAGATCGCTGACAGTGATCATTCGCTTCACCTCATTTTTCTTCTTTTTAAGGAAGCTCTGAATCAATCTGCTGAGCGCCGCAGCCGATTTGTTCAGAGTTTCCTTAATAGTTTATCATAAATTCAAGAAGAAATAAAGAAGAAAAACTATTCTGCTTCGGATTGCCGCTGTGTGCGGCGGCGTTCCAATACTTTCACACTGTGGAAATAAGCGGGTACGAGGAACAGGTCTGCAAGGATCCAAGCGGCAGGATTGGCAAAACAGATCGCGGTATAGCCCCAAAGCTCCGCAAGCCAAAAGCCGCAGATGCAGCGCGCAATCATTTCGAAAATCCCGGCAAAAATCGCCTGTTTGGTAAAGGATAGGCCTTGAATCATAAAGCGAAGAATGTTCACGAAAGCAAGCGAGATATAAAACGCACCGTTGCAGATCAAAAATTCTCTGGCGTATTTTGCAATCTCTAAACGCGTCGCAAGCGGCTCGGCAGAATCAATGAACAGCATCGAAAGCTGTGTTCCGAAAAAGATCATGATCGGCAAAACGAGCAGAGAGTAGATTACCGCGAGAAGCCCGCAGGAGGCAACGCCCTTGTGCAGACGTTCAAGCTTCATCGCGCCGTAGTTCTGTGCGCCGTAGACAGCCATAGTCGTACCCATTGCGTCAAAGGTACAGGCAAAAAGCTGATTGATCTTATTGCCGACCGTGACGGCTGCGATATAGTTCGCCGCAAGACCGTTGACGGCTGCCTGCACGACGATTGTGCCGATGGCTGTGATGGAGTATTGCAAGCCCATCGGAACGCCCATCGAGAACAAACGGAGCAGATATGCTTTGCGCGGTTTCAGATCGTCACAGGTAAGCCGCAGCACCGGATAACGCCGAAACATCACGATCAGGCAGAGTATGCCGGAGATTGCCTGAGACAGCACGGTTGCCCATGCCGGACCCGAGACGCCCATATTCAGAAGACGCACGGAGAGAATGTCAAACAGAACATTCAGCAGGGACGAAAGAATCAGAAAGTAGATCGGCGTTTTGGAATCACCGAGCGAACGAATGATGCCGGAGAGCAAATTATAGAGGATCGTCACGGGAATTCCGAGGAAGATCACAAAGATATAAAAGATATAATTGTATGCCTCCTTGAAAATTTCCGACGGCGTATCCATCCAATGCAGGATCGTCGAACAAAGAAAGCAGACACAGACGGTGATTACAACTGCGAATACTGCGGAGAGCCAAAAACCGTTGGCAACATACTTGCGCAGACCGTCTTCGTCGCCTTCGCCGAATTTTTGCGCCACGGGGATGACAAAGCCGTTGCAGATGCCGATGCAGAAACCGAGCACCAAAAAGTTGATCGAGCCGGTCGAACCGACGCCTGCCAGCGCGTTAACACCGAGGTAGCGTCCGACCACGAGGGTATCGACCATATTATACAGCTGCTGAAACAGTAATCCGCCGAGCAGGGGGAGCAAAAAGCCGAGAATCAGTTTCATCGGCGAGCCGAACGTCAGATTTTTTACGGAGCTTTTTCCCATTGCGTTTTCCTCCTTTCAACCGCGCATAAGTTTACAGTGGAAAGTGGGAAGATGCAAGATGGAATACTTCCGTTTTTTTACGCATACCTTAAGGGAAAAACTGTCAAAGTATACAAAATAGCTTGAAGATATTTATGCAATGTGGACACTTCTCATTTTCAGTTCACTGCCTAAGAAGAAAAATAACGGAGATCACGGCGAAATGTGTAAATAATTTGTAACGAGGGCTTGCAAAACAAAAAATCGACGCTATAATATGAATTAGCACTCAGGCACTTCGAGTGCCAATTTTACGAAGGAAGCTGAGAAATATGGCAAAGAAACAATTTAAGGCGGAGTCCAAACGACTGTTGGATTTGATGATCAATTCCATTTACACACACAAGGAAATCTTTTTACGCGAGCTGATCTCCAATGCCTCGGACGCCATTGACAAGCTGGCGTATTTGGCTCTGACAGATGAAAAGGTCGGTCTGAACCGCAGCGATTTTGTCATTCGTCTTGCAGCCGACAAAGAGGCGCGGACGCTGACCGTCTCCGATAACGGCATCGGCATGAGTAAGGAGGAGATGGAGGAGAATCTCGGCACGATCGCGCACAGCGGCTCTCTGCAATTCAAAACCGAGATGGAAAAGCAGGACGACATTGACATCATCGGGCAGTTCGGTGTCGGCTTCTATTCCGCATTTATGGTTGCCGAAAAGGTGACGGTTGTCTCCAAGAAGTATGGCTCGGAGGAGGCGTGGCAGTGGGAATCCACCGGCGCGGACGGCTACACCATCACGCCCTGTGAGAAGGAGAGCGTCGGCACGGAGATCACCCTCTATCTGAAAGCGGATACGGACGACGAGCGTTACAGCGATTACCTGTCCGACTATCGTCTGCGCAGCTTGGTCAAGAAATACTCCGATTACATCCGTTACCCAATCAAGATGGAGGTCGAGGAGCAGCGCCCCGTAGAGGAGTCGGAGGAAGAGAATGCGGAAAAAGACGGGCAGAAGGAACCGAAGTACGAGACTGTCATAGAGGATCAGACATTCAACTCCATGGTTCCGCTTTGGCAAAAGAACAAAAAAGACGTGACGGAAGAGGAGTATCAGAGCTTCTATCGCGAGAAGTTCTTTGACTATGAGCCGCCCGCAGGTGTGATTCATGTCAGCGTGGAAGGCGCTGTGACTTACAAAGCGCTGCTCTACATCCCGAGTAAGGCGCCTTACGATTTCTACACCAAGGACTATAAGCATGGTTTGCAGCTCTATTCCTCGGGCGTACTCATCATGGAGAATTGTGCTGATCTGCTGCCGGAGCATTTCCGCTTCGTCCGTGGCGTGGTCGATACACAGGATCTGAGCCTCAACATCAGCCGAGAGCTTTTGCAGCATACGCGTGAGCTGAAAACAATCGCTGCAAACCTCGAAAAGAAGATCAAGGCGGAGCTGCTGCGTCTGCTGGAAAACGAGCGCGAAAAGTACGAGAAGTTCTACGCAGCCTTTGGCAGACAGCTCAAGTACGGTCTTGTCTCCGATTATGGGATGCACAAGGAGCTTTTGCAGGACCTGGTCGAGTTCCGCTCGGACAAGGAGGGCAAGCTCGTTACACTCAAGGAATACTGCGCGGCGATGCCCGAATCGCAGAAGCACATCTATTTTGCAACCGGCAGCAGCGCAGAGCAGCTTTCCAAGCTTCCGCAGACCAAGATGCTGCGTGATCGCGGCTTTGATGTGCTGCTTCTGACGGAGCAGGTCGATGAGTTTATCCCGCAGACCCTGCGCACCTTTGAGGAGCATGCGTTCCGTAATATTCTGACGGATGATCTTGACCTTGCCACCGACGAGGAGAAGAAAGCAGCGGAGGAAAAAGCGGAGGAGTTCAAGTCCTGCCTCGATTTCCTCAAGGAGACGCTCGGAGAGAAGGTTGCGCAGGTGCGTGTCTCTTCTGACCTCGGGGAGCATCCCGTCACGATGGTGCCTGACGGCGGCATGAGCTTTGAAATGGAGAAGTATTTCCGTACGCTTGATCCGAATTCCGATTACCATTGCGGCAGAATTTTGGAGGTCAACCCCGCGCACCCGGCACTGCTTGCACTGAAGACGAGCATGGACGATGACACGGAGAAAGCTAAGAAATACGCGGAGCTGCTCTACTGCCAAGGCTTACTGATGGCAAACCTTCCCCTTGAGGATCCGACCGCCTATACCGACCTTGTTTGCGAATTGATGAAATAAGAAACAAATAAACCTGCCGAAGTTCATAGGCTTCAGGCTGTCAAATAGCTATCGTTTTGTCATTGCAGAATCCCGAAGGGTTCGTGGCAATCTTGCAGAATGATTTCATATTTCGTCACCTTTTCGGCGAATATGAAGCCTTTCTCATGAGATTGCCACGTCGCTTTGCTCCTTGCAATGACATATCGAGGCTGTTTGTCAGACTGAATCCTGTCGAACTACGGCAGGTTTTTGATTATGTAGGAAGAGGACATGCCCAATACCGCGAACGAATGGAAAGGTGAAAAAGCGCGTGATTGCCATATTGCTGGACAAGGTCGTTCCATTTTGCGATGCGGCATGAAGCGGTAAAAAAACATCATTTCAGAGGCAGCATGCTGCGATCTTGAAAAGCGCCACAGGGGATTCGGAACAAATCAACCAGCCAGCCAATGCCGAATAATCCACAGGTAAATAAATAGAGAAGCCCCGTGCCGCCTTTTCCGACATAAAAATAATGCGCACCAAAATAGCCAAGGAAGAAACAAAGCAAAAATGCAACCCACTTATTCTTCGTGCTGACACATCTTGGAGTATACACTGCCTGCGGCTGGAACGGGGCATAATATGTGGGTTGCGGCGCGGCATAGTAATTGTTAATGATTACATTTTGCGGCTTTGCGTGTTCGATCTGTGTACCGCAAAAATCACAGAAATTCTGGTCATCCCGCACAGGCGCGCCGCAGCTTTTACAATTCATATTGTCTCCTTATTTTTCCTTTGCTTGCATCAAAGCCGTTGCGAGCTGGTCGGGGCAGGAGGTGGGCTTCATGCCGCACTTGACACCCTTCAGGCGGGAGATCACCTCATCGACGGGCATTCCCTCCGCCAACAGAGAGACACCCTGCGTGTTGCCGCTGCACCCGCCGATAAAACGGATGTTGGAAACGATGTTATCATTGATCTCAAAAAGGATCTTGCTTGCGCAGACACCGCGCGTTTTATATTCGTATTGCATTGTGTTTTTCTCCTTTGTTTTTTCTTAATTATATCAAAAGAGACGGGATTTGCAAGTCCCCTTGTTTGAGAAAAAAGAAAACGGGAATCCTATCAAGAAACGATCTCGTTTGCATACGAGACAGATGAAGGAGGAAACAATGGAAGAGCAGAAAAACACCGCGAATGAACGGATGGAGGATCTCGGCGCCGGGTTAACAAAAACCGAGCGCGGCTGCGTTTATACGCTGACGATCATCGGTCAGATTGAAGGGCATCAGGTTGCGCCGGAAAATGTGAAAACAACGAAATACGAGCATGTGCTGCCGCTTTTGGCAACCATTGAGGAAAGTGAGGAGATTGACGGACTGCTGCTTCTGCTGAACACGGTGGGCGGCGACATTGAGGCGGGACTTGCGATTTCGGAGCTGATTGCCGGCATGAAAAAGCCGACGGTTTCTCTTGTCCTCGGCGGAGGGCACTCCATCGGCATTCCGCTTGCGGTTTCCGCAAAAAAGAGCATGATCGCCCCGACTGCGAGCATGATGATCCATCCCGTGCGAATGAGCGGCGTCGTGGTCGGTGCGCCGGCGACATATCACTACTTTCAGCGCATTCAGGAGCAGATCACGGATTTTGTGACCGCGAATTCAAGAATCAGCCGCGAGAAATTTTCGGAGTATATGATGGCGACCGGACAGATTGCCACGGATGTCGGCACCATTGTTTACGGCAGAGAGGCGGTTGAGAGCGGCCTGATCGACCGATTGGGCAGCCTGCATGACGCGTTGGAGACTTTGCACCGCATGATCGCTTCCGCAAAAAATACAAAGCGGAGAAATGTACAAAAGGGATAGAAATTTCCGAAATGATGTGATATAATCATCGGTACGGGCTTTGCAAGTCCAAAAAAGACAGAGGAGACTGCACTTTGAAGATTTGGGAAGCAATTATTTACGGCATCTTCGGCGGCGCGGCAGAGCTTTTGCCGATCTCGTTCGGCGGTCATAGCGTGGTGCTGCGCGAGATTTTCAATCTCTCCTCCCTGACGCAGGGCGGCGGATACTATGTACGCGCGGCAATCGAGCTCGGCGTAATGGCGGCAATGCTTCTTTCTTTCTCCGCAGAGACGATTTCCTTCGGACGGGAGCTGCTTCTCACAACGGGGCTGCGCCATCGCAGACGAGGCGAACGGACGAATCCCGTGCTGCGCCGAAGCATTTTTCTCGGTGTTTTTGCCCTTGTGCCGATGCTTTGCTCGCTGTTCTTCACCGCCGCTGCGGAACGGATCACGCGTCTTCTGATTGTTGCGCTGCTCTTTGCACTGAATGGACTGCTGATTTTCCTTTGCTGCCGCAGAAGGGTTGGAAAGAAAAATGAAAAAACGGTGCTCCTCTCGGATACACTGCTCATCGGCTTTGCACGGATGCTCTCCGTTTTTCCGGGGCTTTCCTCTGTCGGTAGCTCTATGGCTGTGGCGCGGGCACGCGGGCTATCTCAACGCTACGCCCTTCGTTTGACCTATCTTCTGACGCTTTGCTATGAAGCGGCGGCATTTCTTTTTTATTTGATTCGCGCTTTCTGCTTCGGAAGCTTCACAGCCGGCATCCTTCTGCCCATGCTGCTGGCGATGCTCTTTTCCGGCGTTGCAGGGTATTTTGCAATTCAATATTTCCGTTATTTGTTAAACCGTGATAAGCTGCAGGTATTTTCCTACTACTGCTGGGATGCGGCAGTGATCACATTGATCCTTTCCTTGATTAATTCGTAAAGGAGGAAACGCAGTGGCTTCAAAACCGACCAATCAAAAAAAGAATGCTTCTCACGCCTCAAAAGCGTCTGCTGCACAGAAGAAGCAAATGCAAAATCGCCGCGAGCTGACGGGCGTAATCTGCATTGTGCTTGCGTTATTTGCATTGCTGTGCTATGTCAACACCGATGCCTTTTTGATCTCAACCTGTGCCGCACTGATCGGCGGCTTGATCGGACAGGTGGGACGCTACCTCCTGCCTTTTATCCTGATCTATGTTGCGGTGATCCTCTTTAAAAGCGGCACAAAACCGGTGAAAATGCGCATCTTTACCGCGCTGACACTGATTTTGACACTCTCTGCGGCCGTACATATCATTTGCGAAATCTTCAGCGGCACGGACGTTCCGCTGAAAATCAGTGCGCTCTATCAGGGCGGTAAGAATTGGACAAGCGGCGGTTTGTTCCCGGGCCTGCTTGCGGAGCTGTTGGAGGCGGCGTTGATGAAGGTGGGCGCACTGATTGCGCTTCTGCTGCTCCTTGTGCTGCAGATTTTGGCATGTATGCGCATTACGGTTGCCAGCCTGATCGCCGCGATCAAGAATCGCCCGCGTATCCCGGGAAAGGAAAGTCCTGAGGAGGAGCCTGAGGAGGACCCTGCGGAGCGGCTGGTAAACCGCGTCGCAAATAAGCGTATTGAACGCTACGAAAAGCGTCATGCGGCGCCCGAAATTGATATTCCCGTTGACGATCCGCCCCTTGCGCCGCAGAAGAAGGAAAAAAAGCGCACATCACGCGTTATGTCGCCGGATGAATATTTACTGCAAAAGCAAACGCAGGAGGAGCCGACGATCATTGACGCCGCCGCAAAGCAGGTGACAATCGACGAAATTGAGCTGCATGACCCGGAACCCGAGCTTGTGAAAAAGCCTGCACCTGCCGTACCGGTGACACCCGTTACCGTGACACCGCCAGCGCCGAAGCCGGAGCAGGAGAAGCTGAAGAAGGGCGAAGCGGAGGCTTCCGCAGCGGAGATCTCGCAGGAAATTGAAAAAGCGACTGAGTCCGCGCCTGCCGCACAGGAATATGTCTATCCGCCGATCTCGCTTCTCACATTGCGAAAGCAGGGCATGGTTGATGCAACGGCGGAAATGCGCGAGAATACGACGCGCCTTGCCGATACGCTCAAGAGCTTTGGCATTGAGCCGCACATCGTCAATGTCATTCGCGGCCCGTCCGTTACGCGGTACGAGCTGGAGCTGGATCGCGGCGTGAAGCTGTCTAAGCTGACCAACCTTGCCGACGATATCGCGCTTTCTCTCGGCGCGACGGGCGTGCGTATCTCAGCCATTCCCGATAAGATCTCCGTCGTCGGCATTGAGGTGCCGAACAAGACTGTCAACACTGTCTACGCACGAGAGGTCATTGATTCGCCGGTCTTCAAAAACAGCAAATCGAAGATCTCCTTTGCTGTCGGCAAGGACATCAGCGGTAACTGCATCGTCGGCGACATTGCCAAGCTGCCGCATATGTTGATTGCGGGTACGACCGGTTCCGGTAAATCGGTCTGCATGAACACGCTGATTCTCTCCCTTTTGTATAAGGCGAAGCCGGATGAGGTCAAGCTCATCATGGTCGATCCGAAGATGGTCGAGTTGGGCGTTTATAACGGCATCCCGCACCTCTTGATTCCCGTCGTGACCGACCCGAAGAAGGCTGCCGGTGCGCTGCAATGGACGGTTACGGAGATGATGCGCCGCTACCGCCTCATGTCTGAGGAAGGTGTGCGCGATCTCGAATCCTACAATAAAGCGATTTATAATGACCCGGATCAGGAGCCGATGCCGCAGATCGTTGTCGTCATCGACGAGCTTGCCGACCTCATGCTTGTGGCGGCAAAGGAAGTCGAAGAATCCATCTGCCGCATTGCACAAATGGGCCGCGCCTCCGGCATCCATCTTGTCATTGCCACGCAGCGTCCCTCTGCCGATGTCATTACGGGCTTGATGAAGGCGAATATTCCGTCGAGAATCGCGTTTGCGGTTTCCTCCTCGATGGAATCTCGCATCATTCTTGACACGCAGGGCGCAGAAAAGCTGGTCGGTAAGGGCGATATGCTCTTTGCACCTTTGGGTCAGGGCAAGCCGAAGCGCGTGCAGGGCTGCTTTATCTCTGACGAAGAGGTGCAGGCGGTCGTGAGTGCAATTAAATCACAAGCCGCCAGTGACTACTCCGAGGAAATCATGGAGCAGATCGAAAAACGCGCGGAGCAGAGCGGTAAGGGCGGCGCCTCCGCTGACGTCGGTCGCGCTTCTGCGGATTCCGACGGAGACGAGCTGCTTCCCGCCGCCGTCGAGGTCATTTTGGAGACGGGACAGGCTTCTGTTTCCATGCTTCAGCGCCGCCTGAAGTTAGGCTATGCCCGTGCAGCAAGAATTGTGGACGAGATGGAGGAACGTGGGATCGTCGGCCCCTTCGAGGGCGCGAAGCCGCGTCAGCTTCTCATCACCCGCGAGCAGTGGCAGCAAATGCAGGACGGCACCTATGAGCCCAATCCTCCCGTTGAGGAGGAGATCCCATAAGTACGAAAGAACGGCGCGGAGGCAAGGAGTCCGCGCTTTTCTTCCGATAAATTTGCGTTGCATCCGTACGTACGGAGCGACAGCAGGAGGTAATTATTTTGAAACATGAAAGAATCAACCGCATGGTCAGCATTGCGCTCCTTGCAGCGGTTGTGGTCGTCCTGCAATTACTTGCGGGTATGATCAAGATCGGTACATTTTCCATTACACTGACGCTGATCCCCATTATTGTTGGCGCGGCGTTCTACGGACCCTCGGCGGGTGCGATCCTCGGCGCGGTCTTCGGCGTGGTCGTCTATATCGGCTGCGTGACCGGTTCCGATGTGGGCGGAAATATGGTTTTCGTGGCGAATCCCTTCCTGTGCTTCCTTGTCGTTATGGCAAAGGGCGCGCTTGCGGGCTTCTGCGCGGGCTTGGTTTACCGCCTTGTGATGAAAGGTCATGATTCTGTCAAGCGTGGTGTTTTTGCGGTGCTCCTTGCGGGCATCACGGCGCCCGTTGTGAATACCGGCGTGTTCTGCATCGGTATGCTGCTGTTTTTCCGCGGCACACTGCAGGCGTGGGCAGCAGGCTCCGACCTGTTTAATTACATCATTTTCGGTCTGACCGGTGTGAATTTCCTGATCGAGCTGGGTATCAATATGGTATTCAGTCCAGCGATCGTTACGATTATCCGCGCAGTTCAAAAAAGCAGAGCATAAATAACGGCATCCGCCTTCCTTGCAGGCGTTCCGACACCGTCGCATTTCGCGGCGGTTTTTTTTGCATATGAGGGACAGGCAGGTGCATACAGTGGAGCAGGAGTGAATGGATATGACGGAAGAAGTTAGACAGGCTTTGCGCGTGTGCCCTCCGCAGGTGCGTTCTGCCGTAACGGAGGCGGCACAAGGTCTGACACCGGAGGAGCTGCGCTTTCGCTGCGGCACGGCGCTGCGGATTTTCGCGGGCGGACGTGAGACGGAGGTGCCTCGGGTTTCCGTGACGCCGGAGCTGCTGCAAAGCATCCTCTCGTCGGCGACGGAGCATTCGGTCTATGCGGCGCAGAATACGATAAGGCAGGGCTTTATCACGCTTGCGGGAGGACACCGACTCGGACTGTGCGGCACGGCGGTGGAGAAAAACGGTGAGATCGCAACGCTTAGGGATATCTCTTCCATCAATCTGCGTATCGCGGGGCAGCATCCCGGCTGCGCGGACGCAGCGTCGGATTTTCTCTGGACACATCCGCGCTCCTGCCTCATCATCGGCGCGCCGGGGAGCGGAAAGACAACGCTGCTGCGCGACCTGATCCGCCAGATCTCCGACCGCTTTTTATGGCGCGTGAGCGTGGTGGACGAGCGTATGGAGCTTGCCTGCTGCGTAGGAGGCAACGCACAGTTTCAGGTGGGGGCGCACACGGATGTTTTGAGCGGCGTATGCAAGCAGTGCGGCATTGAAATGCTGCTGCGGACGATGAATCCGCAATGGATCGCCCTTGACGAGATTACGGCGGAGGCGGATGTGGAGGCGATGGTGCGGGCGTCCTATTGCGGCGTGCGCTTTCTTGCCACGGCGCATGCCATCAGCCGAGAGGAATTGCAGCGCAGACCGGTCTATCGGAAGCTGATGCAGGCGCAGCTCTTTGAAACCCTGATGACAATTTTACCCAATCGGCAAGTACGAACGGAGGTCATGTAAGAGATGCTGAAAACAATAGGGGCAATTTTAGTGATCGGCGCGGCGGGGGGCTTTGGAATCTCTAAAGCTTTGCAGTTTTACCGGCAGCTGCGTCAGCTTCGTGAGTTTTATCAAGCGCTGGAGCTGCTCAAATGCGAGCTGAATTACACACTTTTGCCGCTGCCGCGCATTTGCCGCATGACCGCCGCACGGGTCAAGGGAACGGCGTCGGCGTATTTGCTGCAATACGCGCAAAAACTGGAGGAAGGATTGCCGCGCACGAAAGCGGCGGCGCAAAGTATGGAGGAGGTGCGCGGCTTAACGCTGCCCAACGATGCGAAAATGGCGCTTTTGGAGCTGTTTGAGGCGTTGGGTCGCTATGACCTTGACGGGGAGAACCGTCTGCTGCAAATGACGGCGCACCGTTTAAACGCTGCCATGGAACGCTGCGAGGCGGAAAAGAAGCCGCTTGCGAAGGGCTACGCGGTGCTGGGCTTCTGCACGGGTCTGGCGCTCGTGATCCTGATGGTTTAAGCCCATGGACATTGATCTGATTTTTAAGATTGCGGCGGTCGGCATCATCGTCTCGATCCTCAATCAAGTATTGGTGCGTTCGGGCAGAGAGGAGCAGGCGACGATGACGACGCTTGCGGGGTTGGTCGTAGTGCTGTTGATTGTTGTGCAGAAGATCGCGCAGCTTTTCGACCTTGTGAAAAATCTGTTTGATTTCTGATGGAAGTATTTTTACAAGCGGCAGTGCTTGCCATTGTCACGGTCGTGCTGACCGCAATGCTGAAAAAGACCAATCGGGAGCTTGCGCTGCTGTTAAGCCTTGCCGCCTGTGTACTGCTCGGTGTTTTTTTGATGCGTTTAGCAGAGCCGGTCGTCGAATTTATGTCAAAGCTGCGCAATCTTGCCGGATTGGACAAGGCGTTAATGACGCCGATGCTGAAGACCGTCGGTATCGGAATTCTGACGCAGCTCAGCGCGACGATTTGCGCGGATGCGGGAGAAAACGCGATTGCCAAGCTTGTTGAGGTCTGCGGCGGCGTGCTTGCGCTGTATGTTGCGCTTCCGCTGATGGAAGCGGTTATTGACATGGTGGAACAAATGAGCGGAGGCTGAGATGAGACGGCTGATTTTCGGTATATTGCTTGCGCTTTTCCTGAGCGCAAACGCGTTCGCCACGGAGAGCGTCGGCATCGATACGGATGCTTTGGATGACGGGCTTTCGGAGGAAGCAGAGGAAATCATGCCCGAGATTTCGCCGTCGGTACAGGGGGACTTGTGGGAAAGCATCAAAGCCGTATTTTTCAAAGCCTTCGGAAAAACGGGGGAGTCCCTGAAAAGCGGCTTGCGGCTTTGCGCGATGCTGCTCGGCATCACGACGCTTTGCGCGATTGTCGAGTTGTCCTCCGTAGGGAAGTACGCCGGTGTGATCACCGCGGCAGGTGCGCTCGGCATTTGCGCCGCCATTGTCGGAACGGTACAAACGATGGTCTCCCTCGCGGTCGGCACGGTGCAGGACATTGCGGCATACAGCGCCTGCCTCATGCCGGTCATGGCGTCAGCTGCGGCAATGAGCGGCTGCTTGAACGCCTCCACCGCGCTCTATGCGGGAACCACGCTGTTTGTCGAGCTGCTGCTACAGTTGATTTCAAAGCTTCTGATTCCTGCGGTTTTCCTCTACCTTGCCATTGCTGCGGCGGAGGCTGCGCTGGCGAGCGATATGCTCTCGGAGCTGCGCGAGTTTATCGGCTGGGTCATCTCGAAGAGTCTGCGCATTTTACTCTATCTTTTCCTTGCCTATATGTCGGCAACAAGCGTAATCTCCGGCGCGGCGGACGCGGCGGCAATCAAAGCGACAAAGGCAGCGGTTTCGAGCATGATCCCCGTTGTGGGAGGCATTATCTCCGACGCTTCGGAGACCTTGCTTGCAAGTGCGTCTATTTTGAAAAGCTCTGTCGGCGTTTTCGGCATGGTTGCGGTGGTTGCGACCTGCCTTGTGCCCTTCCTGCGCGTCGGAATTCAGTATTTGCTGCTTAAAATCACGGCGGCGATCAGCGGAACGGTTGGACTGCCGAGCCACATCAAGCTTCTGAAGCACTGTGCGACCGCAATGGGGTATCTGCTTGCCATGTGCGGGACAAGCGGGCTGCTCCTGCTGATTTCCTCGGTTTGTTTTATGAAGGTGGTGGCTTGATGGAGACGGTTCGCAGCTATTTGATCTCGCTTGTGGCGGTTTGCATGCTTGCGGTGCTTGCCTCGGTACTGGTGCATGGCTCGCCGATCCGCAAATTTGTTCGTTTGATCGGCGGGATTCTCGTACTGCTCGTTGCCGTCTCGCCGCTCCTCTCCGTGGACACGGAAAAGCTTTCCGAGCGGCTGAAGGAGATTTGCGAGGCAAATTCCTTTGATACGAACGCCGTTGCCGAGAATAGATACAGCGTTCTATCGGAACACATAAAACAGACAACGGAGACATACATTGAGAACAAAGCGGCAGAGCTGGGCGCTGCGATTCAAGCGGAGGTGACGCTGACGAACGACGAGTATCCTGTCCCAAATAAAGTACGGATTATCGGCACGCTGACTGCAGAACAGATTTCGTCTCTGGCTGCGTACCTGACGGATTCGCTTGGGATCGCGCCGGAACATCAGGAGTGGAAGCTATATGGTACGAGCGAATGATATCACCGGTAAAGTGCTGAAGGCACTGAAAAAATACAAATATGCGGTGCTGATTTTGCTGCTTGGCATTGCGTTGCTGCTGCTTCCAAGCAGCAGCAAAAAGGAGACGAAGACGCAAGCAACCGAAGTTCCGCAGACGACAGCAGACGACAATACCTATGCCGCGCAGACGGAGCAGCGACTGACGGAGATGCTTTCCAATATCGAAGGCGCGGGTAAGGTGGAGGTCATGCTGACACTGCGCACGGGAAGCCGCACGCGATATCTGACGGATACGCAGAATTCCGAGGAGACCTCAGACAGCGGAACGCAGCGCACATCGGAGCAAAAAACCGTGATTTTGTCCGAGGGAAGCGCATACGATAAAGCAGCGGTATCCGCCGTGGACTACCCGCTCTTTCAAGGCGCGCTGATTGTCAGCGAGGGTGCGGATTCTGCCTCGGTCAAGCTCGCGTTGACGCAGGCGGTCGCCGCACTGACCGGCTTGAGCAGCGACCAGATCACAGTTGTCAAAATGAAATAATGGAGGAATCGCAATGAAAACATGGAAACGCAACGCAGTGATTGCCGGAGTGCTTGTCTTGGTATGCGCGGGCATATACCTTAACTGGCTCTACGGCGGCAGCACACCGGAACTGACGCAGACGCTGGATGCGGATAAGGTGCTTGGAGAGGCAACACTTGTCCTCAACGACACGACTGCTCGGAGCGATACGGAAGTGCTTGCAAGCAACGCGCAGGACAGCAGCGAATCTTTTGCACAGATGCGCCTGTCAAGGCAAAACGCCCGCGACGAAGCCGTGACGCTTTTGCAAGAGACCATCGCCTACGCCGAGGGAAGCGACACATCCGAGACGAGCCGTAAGCTCGAGGGGATTATTGCCGACGCCTTGGCAGAATCGCAGATTGAAAGCCTTGTCATCGCAAAGGGCTATACAGACTGCGTTGCCTACATTACGGACGAGGGAATCTCTCTCGCAGTCGCCGCGCCCGAGGAGGGACTGACACCGAACGATGTCTCCCTGCTTGCCGACATCGTCCTGTCGCAGACGGACTACAAGCTCAGTGATATTCATATCGTCGGAGTGGAATAAAGGTATTGTTTTTTGAGAAAAATGTGATAGAATAGAGGGGAACAATTACGAAGGGAAGGTCATAGCAATGGCAGAAAATAAAGATTATCTGGTGCAGGAACAGGAAAACGGCAGCATCCTCATTTCCGAGGAGGTGATCGCCTCCATCGCGTCGCTCGCCGTGCGCGAGGTGGAAGGAGTCTACGGGCTGAGCATGACGCAGACGCTCGATCTTTCCAACATTCTCGGCAAGAAGAATCTCCGCAAGGGCATCCGCGTTGCGATCACCGAGGAGGGCGTGACCATTTCCTGCAATCTCATCGTTAAAATGGGTTCTGCGGTTATGACCGTTGCGCAGAGCGTGCAGACGGCGATTGCCGACGAGGTTGCCGCAATGACGGGTGTGCGTCCGCTCCGTGTGAATGTGAATGTCTGCGGCGTTGCCGTTCCCAAGACTGCCGCGAAAAAATAAGAAAAGCTTCTTTTCGGGGTGCTGATGCGTCAGCACCCCATAACAGCATACATAAAAGGAGAGACTTATGACACGCTCAAATGCCAGAGAACTTGCTGCACACTTAATCTATGAGTTGGATTATACCGATGAGACGCCGGAGCAGGCAATCGAATCCCGTATGGAGCGCGGATACTATGATGCGCTTGCAGGGGAAAACGAGGTCTATGCCGAGCGCCCGAGTAAAAAACAGATGGCGTATATCACCGCCTGCGTCACGGGCGTTGCCGAACACGCGGAGGAGCTGGACGCGCTGATCGCGAAGTATTCCATCGGCTGGAATCTGCACCGCATCTCGCGCTTTACCAAAGCGGCGCTGCGTCTTGCCATTTATGAGATCCTCTATGTTGACGACGTCCCGACGGGTGTCGCCATCAACGAATGTGTCGAGCTGACGCGCAAATACGAGGAGGCAGAGGTCGTTTCCTTTGTCAACGGCATCCTCGGCTCCTTTGCACGCTCGCTGAAGGAGGAGCCGCAATGACCGTCTTGGCGTTCGACACGAGCAACTATACGACCTCCGTCGCCGTCTTTGACGGGGAAAAGGGGCGTAATGTCTCCCGTTTGCTGGACGTGGAGCAGGGAAGTCTCGGGTTGCGCCAAAGCGACGCGCTTTTTGCCCATATAAAACGCCTGCCGGAACTGACCGACAGGCTGTTTTCGGATATTGGAAGGGGAAAATTCGATGCCATCGGCGTCAGCACGCGCCCCCGTGCGGTCGAAGGATCCTATATGCCCTGCTTTTTGGCGGGTGAGTCGCAGGCGCGGGTCTTGGGCGCGGCGCTTGGCATACCTGTCTACGCGTTTTCCCACCAACAGGGGCATATTGCTGCGTCACTGTTTTCGTCCGAGCGAATGGAGCTGATGGAGCAGCCGCATCTTGCGTGGCACCTTTCCGGCGGGACAACGGAGCTGCTGTATGTCACGCCGGAGGGCGTAAGCGTGCACGCGGAGCGGATCGGCGGAACGACGGATATCTCTGCCGGTCAGCTCATCGACCGCACGGGAAAGCTCCTTGGGCTGCCGTTTCCCTCGGGCAAGCAGTTGGATGCCTTGAGCAAGGCTGCGTCGGACAAGCAGACCTTCCGCGTGAAGGTACACGGGGCGGAATTCTCCCTCTCCGGCGTGCAGAACAAGGTGGAGGCTTATCACAAAGAAAATGACGCGGAGACCGCAGCCTATGCGCTGCGCTGCCTGATCGGCGCAATCGTCGAGGCGACGAAAAACGCGCTGCGCGAGCATCCCGTCTCTGCCGTCGTTTTTGCAGGCGGCGTTGCGTCGAACAGCATGCTGCGCAGTGCGTGTGCGGGACTGCCCGCAGTTTTCTGCCCGCCGCAGTACGCGACCGACAACGCGCTCGGCACGGCGGTCTTAACATGGAGGGCGCATCATGCAGCAGCCGATTTATGAAGTATCACAAATCAACGAATATTTGAAGCTCCGTTTTGAGGAGGACGAATTCTTATCGAATCTTCTCATTCGCGGAGAGATCAGCAATTACAAGCTCTATCCGTCGGGTCATCATTATTTCTCCCTGAAGGACGCAAACGGCGCGATCCGCTGCGTCATGTTCAAGGGAAACGCCTTCCGTCTGCGGTTTCGACCGGAAAACGGCATGAAGGTGATCGCGTGCGGGCGCGTCTCCGTCTTTCCGCGCGACGGCGCTTATCAGCTCTATTGCACCGATCTGACGCCCGACGGTGTGGGTGATCTGCATGTGGCGTTTGAACAGCTCAAAGCGCGCTTGCAGGCGGAGGGCTTGTTTTCTGCCGCGCGGAAAAAGCCGCTGCCGCGTTTTCCGCATCGGATTGCGATGATTACCTCTTCGGCAGGCGCCGCGCTGCGGGACATGCTTCGTATTTTGCGCAAGCGCTATCCGCTGACGGAGGTGAAGCTGCTGGGCGTGCGCGTACAGGGCGAGGAGGCACCGGCGGAGATTGCGGGTGCGATCCGCTATGCCAACCGTTACCGCGTTGCAGATTTGATTATCACGGGGCGCGGCGGCGGTTCGATTGAGGATCTTTGGGCGTTTAATGACGAACGCGTCGCCTATGCCATTGCCCAGTCCGAAATTCCCGTGATCTCTGCCGTCGGGCACGAGCCGGATGTGACAATCTCGGATTTTGTCGCCGATTTGCGCGCGGCAACGCCGTCGAACGCGGCGGAGCTTGCGGTGCCGGATCAGATGGAGCTGCGGCAGGCGCTTGCGGCAAAGCAGGCAATGCTCCTTACGCTGATGACCAAGCGGCTCAAACAGGAGCGCCAGCGCGTGAATGCCTTGGCGCAGACAAGAAGCCTGAAAAGCCCGATCAACTATCTGAATGACCGCCGCATGGCGCTCGACTATACGCACCGCAGGCTTTGCGCCGCGTCCGCTTCTTTACTCAACCGCAACAGGGAGCGCTTCGTGCGCCTTGCCGCAAAGCTGGACGCGATGAGTCCGCTCAAGGTCTTAGGACGCGGCTACTCGATGGCATTAAATGAAAACGGACAGCTTGTCAAAACCATTCACGCCGTGTCCGTCGGCGAAACGCTTACCGTCAGTCTTGCTGACGGCAAGGCGGTCACGGAAGTAAGGGAGGTAATCGAATGAACCGCGAATCTCAGACCTTTGAACAGTCTTTAGGAAGACTGGAGGAAATCGTAAGACAAATGGAACGTGGCGATGTGCCGCTGGAGCAGGCGTTGTCCCTGTTTGAGGAGGGCACTGCGCTGGTAAGCTCCTGTACAAAGCTGCTCGACGAGGCGGAGCTGAAGGTTGTGCAGCTCACCAAGGGTGCGGACGGTACGCCGCAGGAAACGGAGTTTGCAGATGGAGAGTGAATTAAAGCGTTATGCTGCGCGTATTGAGGCGTATCTGCAAGAATGCTTTACGGACGACGCGCCGCAAAAGGAACTGTTTGAAGCGATGCGCTACAGTCTCCTTGCCGGAGGAAAGCGCCTCCGTCCCGTGCTGACGCAGGCATTTTGCGAGCTTTGCGGCGGAAACGCAGAAGAAGCGCTGCCCTTCGGCGCGGCGATCGAGATGGTGCATACCTACAGCCTCATTCATGATGATCTGCCCTGCATGGACAACGATGATTTCCGCAGAGGCAAGCCGACCAACCACCGTGTTTACGGAGAGGCAACGGCAGTTTTAGCAGGCGATGCCCTGCTCACTGCGGCGTTTTCGCAGCTTGCCAAGGCAAAGCTCCCGGCAGAACGGATCGTAGAGGCGGTACGGGTGCTCTCTCTTTGCGCGGGAGAATTAGGCATGGTCGGCGGTCAGATACTTGACATGGACGCGGAGGCGCGTGAATGCACCGAGCAGGAGGTCTATGATATCCAGTCGAGAAAAACCGGTGCGCTTATCAGTGCTGCCTGTCAGCTCGGTGTCATTGCGGCAGGAGGAACCAAGACGCAGCAGACTGCGGCAAGTGCCTACGCGGAGTCTCTCGGACTGGCATTCCAAATCGAGGATGATATTTTGGATGTTGTCGGTGACGCGCAGAAGCTCGGCAAGGCAGTCGGCGTGGATGAAAAGAAGAATACCTTCGTCCGTCTTTACGGCATAGAAAAATGCCGCGAAATGATAAAGGACGAAACCGATAAAGCAATTGCCGCGCTCGCCGTTTTTGACCGACCGATCTTTTTAACGGAGCTTGCGCAGGCGCTTGTCTCCCGTGACAGGTAAAAACTTTTTGACATAAGGACTTGCCGCCGCCGAATAGGCTGTTTCGGAGGTGGTTTGATGCTGGGCGCCGCCGTATGGCTGACCATCAGCAGCATTCTCTATTCCCTCCGCCTGTCGAACGGGAGCGGCTCATTTCCGAAGCCCTTGAGCGCAAAGGAGGAGCAGCACTATCTGGAACTGGCGGCGCAGGGAGATCTGAATGCCCGCAACATACTCATCGAACGAAACCTACGCCTTGTGGCGCACATCATGAAAAAGTATTACACGCAGACTGCCGATCAGGAGGATCTGATTTCCATCGGAACCATCGGACTCATCAAAGGAATTTCCACCTTTGACGCGTCGAAGGGTGCGCGTCTTGCAACCTATGCTGCACGATGCGTGGAAAACGAGATCCTGATGTATTTCCGCGGACAGCGGAAAAGTGCATCGGATGTCTCTTTGTCGGAATATATTGAAACAGGGAAGGACGGTACGGCGCTTTCTCTGATGGATGTGATTTGCTCGGACGAGGATCTGTTTGAGCAGATGTCCGACAAGGAGGTCTATGCCAAGCTCTATGAGAAGCTCGAAGAATGCCTGACACCGCGCGAGAAACGCATTATTACCCTCCGCTACGGCATCGGCAACCGCAAGCCGCTGACGCAGCGTGAGATCGCCGACCTGTGCGGCATCAGCAGGAGCTATGTCAGCCGTATTGAGAAAAAAGCACTGCAAAAATTAGAAAAGGCACTGTCAGAATAGGAGAGAAACACCATGCACGCATGGAAGCACTTTTGTACCATCACAAAGCATCGCTGGAAGGTGCGCGGCGGCTGTTTCCGCGTCGGGCTTTACTGGCGCGGACTTGTGCACGACCTTTCCAAGTATTCGCCGAGTGAATTTATCAGCGGCGCAAAATACTATCAGGGAACCCGCAGCCCAAACTCCCGAGAGCGCGAGGTCGTCGGCTATTCTGCCGCGTGGATGCACCATAAGGGCAGAAACAAGCACCACTATGAGTATTGGACGGACATTGATATCAAAACACACACTTATCAGCCCGTTCAGATGCCGCGAAAGTATTTTATTGAGATGATCACGGACCGCGTTGCCGCCTGCAAGACCTATCACGGCAAGAACTACCGCGACGGTGACCCGCTGGACTATTTTATGCACGCTGCCGAGGGGCGTGACAGCGAGATGATGCACCCGCAGACCAAGCGGGATCTGGTGTTTGTTCTGACGATGCTCCGCGACAAAGGAGAAAAAGAGACCTTCCGTTTTTTGCGGTCGGTTCGAAAGTCGGAGCAACCCATCTGCCCGCCGGATACGGATGAGGCGGGTTAAAATGCCTTGCTGCTGCGATATCTACGCAGAGCGCGACAGCCTCAATGCCATGCAGAACGATGGACGAAGCACTAACCGGCTCGCCTGCGCTGTTTGCTGTTCAACGTTAAGCTTTCTGACAGAAGATATCATGAAAGAGGTAAGCTATGGTGGAATATGATAACATCCTCGCAACGCAATTTGCAAGGGACTATCATTGCAACGCGGAGGATTTCTTAAACACGGATACACTGGTTACGGAGTATGCTTTTCATCCTGATGCGCGAAAACAAGCTGCGCGCGGGATCCTTTCCATCCTTTCTTACCGCGAAAAATTGGTAATAACCGCAGCGCCGGAGCTGAAAACATGGTGTGAGGAGACGCTGGCAAAGCATCTTTCCGCGCAGTGGGGCTTTGAGGCAGGCAGCCTGATCAGCATTGACCGGAAGCTTGCGGAATTTGGCTACGGAATTGATCAGGCACATATCTTCTTTGTGCCGCGCTTTCCGACGCCCCGTGAAGAATACCCGGTAAAAATCCTCGGCAAAGCGGAAATCGCCGCGCTGGAAGCGGATGAACGGATTGACGAAGCGTTCCTTTTTGAGGATTACATTGAGGATGTTCTCGGCGCCGCTTGCTACGACGAAAAGGGAGCCTTGCTTGCCGTCGCAGGCGCAACTGCGAACAGCAATTTGATGTGGGAAATGGGCGTCAACTCTTTTGCCGAGGGAAGGGGCTATGCAAAAGCTGCGCTTGCAGCGTTGACGAAGGCGATCTGCGAGCGGGGGAAGGTGCCCTTCTACGGCACCGCGCTGTCACATATTGCCTCTCAGAATTTGGCGCTGCGCGTTGGACTCGTACCCGCTTTTGCCGAATTGACTACACACAAATTAGCATAGAGACTCGTGCCACCGATGAAAAGGGATCTTTTATCTGCGCTAAGCATAAGATAAACGAAAAGATAAGCATCCGTATGATCATCACCATACGGATGCTTTAATGCATTTCATACTCCGCCCCAAGTCGGGGCGGTTTTTCCTATTCAGAATGTCGCGACCTCATCGGCAGCGGGCTTGGCCGGTTCGACGGAAACTGCCGTCAGGATCGGACCGGTGCCGCGATAGAGGGCATGGAATCGCGTTTCTACCGTTGCGGTCACCATGACCCACTGGCGGGGATGCAGCTCGGCGGATTTTGCATACTTGCAGGGCATTCCCATAAACTGAATGTCCTCCACGCAGCAGGTCATTACAAAACGGCCGGGCGCGAAGTAGCCGTCGCGATCCTTTTTTAACCGCGCCACCTGCGCCTTAAAGCGGACGGTCTTACCGTTGTACTTCTTCGGCTCTTCATTGATGTCGCGGAACCAGAGCGCGTAATCCTCGTCTTCGATCTCAATCACGGGCGCATTGATGTCAAAGGGAAGCGGGTCTTCGATCTCGTCAAATTCCGTCTTGCCGTTCGTATATTCGTAGAGAATGCCGACCCTGCGGTTGAGCGCGCGGGCAAGCTTGTGCAGCGGCATGATATCCGTACCGGCGGGCAGACGGTTGAAAACGACCATCTCGCAGCCGGACAGCTTGTCCACCACCAGCGAACGGAGGTTGGAATTATAGCTTTGGATTGTTGTGCCGTCGGCAAACATGACCTCCTGCGCAATCTGCCAGTCCTGCGGCATCTTTTGATAAAAGTCCCCGACGAGCTGCATTCCGTTTAGTTCCACAACCACGCGTTCCGCGCGATGCTTTTGCAGCAGGGCGGCAAGCTCCTGCGTTGTGATCTCGTCCTGCGCGATGACCTCGGGATAGACTTTCTGATAGGGATAGGCGGAGACGTCATATTCCTCCTCGCCCTCCTCGCAGATGAGCAGAAGGGTGCGCTCGCCTGCGTTAAAGCGGGTGTCACACAGCGTCTCCTGAATGAATTTCGTTTTCCCGGCATCTAAAAAGCCGGTAAACGCATAGACCGGAATCGGCATTGCCTCTCCCCCTTATACGCCGAAGAGGGCGGCAACGGCGCTTTCGTTCAGCTTCGAGCCGATCACGCACAATCTGCCGGTGACCTCTGCGGTGCCGTTTCTGACATCCATTTCGCCCGGTACATGGTCAAAATGCAGCCATGTGCCGTCTGTTGCCTGCACAATACCCTTGGCGCGCAGAACGATACCGTAAGCCTCCTCATTATCCAATGCGGAGAGTGCCGCCTTGATCTCCTCAGCGGTGAATTTCTTGTGCGTCTCAACGCCCCAGCTTTGGAAGATCTCGTCGGCGTCATGGCCGTGATGATGATGGTGGTGATGATGCTCGTGTTCTTCCTCATGGTCATGGTGGCAATGCTCGTCATGGTCATGGTGGCAATGCTCGTCGTGGTCGTGATGATGCTCATGCTCCTCGTCGTGGTCATGGTGGCAATGTTCGTCATGGTCATGATGGTGATGCTCGTGCTCCTCATGGTCATGATGGCAGCAGCAGTCGTCGTCCTCGTCTTCTTCTTGCGCGCGGGCGTGCTCAATCATCTCGGAAAGCTCATCCGTCAGAGAATGCTGATGCTGCATGGCTTCCAAAATCTGCTTGCCGTTCAACTGCTCCCACGGGGTCGTGATAATGACTGCCTTTTGGTTGTGCTCCCGCAGCAGGGAAATTGCGGCGTCTAACTTTTCCTCGGAGATCGTTGCCGTGCGGCTAAGGATGATGGCGGAAGCCGTCTCGATCTGGTTGGAGTAGAATTCACCGAAATTCTTCAGATAGACCTTGCACTTTGTCGCGTCTGCAACGGTCACAAAGCAGCCGAGCTGCACATCTTCCGTCGCTACGCGCTGCACTGCGCCGATGACGTCGCTGAGTTTACCGACGCCGGACGGCTCAATAAGAATGCGATCAGGGTGATATTCGGAGATGACCTGCTTCAGCGCCTTGCCGAAATCTCCGACAAGGGAACAGCAGATGCAGCCGGAATTCATTTCGTTCACTTGAATTCCTGCATCCTTCATGAAACCGCCGTCGATACCGATCTCGCCGAATTCGTTTTCAATCAGCACGATCTGCTCGCCGACATACGCCTCACGGATCATCTTCTTGATCAGCGTGGTCTTGCCCGCGCCCAAAAAACCGGAATAAATATCAATCGTGGTCATAAATCTCTATACTTCCTTTCCAATGATAACTCTCGACCCTCCGTCGTTCCGACGGGTTTGTCTTTGAATCTCTAAACATATATTATAACACAATTTTCCAAAATACGCAAGCAAATACGGCGCTTCATTTGAGTTTTTGAAAAAGCTGTTGCTTTTTTTTCGTAAGCTGATATACTGAAAAGGAAAGAGGAAGGGACGGTGAACTGTGTTTTGCGGATTCGGGCGTATTTTTCTGCGGAGAATATGAAAAAGCAATGGAGCCGTGAGAATTATCGCATTTTGTTTCTGTACTTTGTATTCTCCGTTCTCCTAAACGGAGTGATCGAATTGCTGGCGCGCCGCTCCCTGCTTGACACCTTGTCCTTCTGCATCGGGAAGCCGTGGGTGTTTCTCTACGGTGCGTTTCTGATCTTCACTGTATTGTCCTTCTCGCTGCTGTTTCCGAAACGACGCTTTTGGTTTTTCCTGTTTGCGGCGGTTTGGTTTGGGCTTGCCGTGACAGATTTTATCCTGCTGACCTTCCGCTCCATGCCGCTGACCGCATCCGACATTTGGCTGATGGCGTTTGTTCGGGATATTTTTGAAAAGTATCTCAGCCGTGTGGAACTGTTTTTCTTGATTTTAGGAATCGCTGCCCTGCTCGGCTTGATCTTTTTCCTTTGGACGCGCGCGAGAAGGTTTCCGTGCATACCGTGCTTTTCCGTGGTTTCGATTCTTCTTTCTTGCCTTCTTCTGTTTGCCCTGACCGAGCTTTTTGTACGCATTGATGTTTTAGACAAAACGAATGCGTTTTCCAGCCTGCCCCACGCGTATCATGAAAACGGATTTGTCTATTGCTTCTCCGCAAGTCTGGTCACTGGCGGTGTTGACGAACCGGAGGAGTATTCTCCCCATGAGGTCGAGGAGATCATCGACACACAGCGTGACCTGCCGCCGACCAAAACGGATTTGCCGAATCTTGTTTTTGTGCAGCTCGAATCATTCTTTGACGCAAATTACCTGAATGACCTGATATTGTCCGAGAATCCTGTGCAGAATTTTGAAGCGTTAAAGGCAAACTATCCGAGCGGGCTGCTCTCCGTGCCCTGCGTCGGCGCGGGCACGGCGAACACGGAATTTGAGGTTCTGACAGGAATGAATCTGAGTCATTTCGGCGTGGGGGAATATCCTTATATGACCATTGTCAATGCTACCGCTTCGGAGTCCATTGCCTTCACCCTTGAACAGATCGGTTATGCGACGCACGCCATCCATAATAATAACGCAACCTTCTATGACCGCCATATCGTCTATGCCAATCTCGGCTTTCAAACCTTTACATCGCTGGAATACATGAACGATGTGCAATACAATCCACGCGGCTGGGCGGATGACAGCGTGCTGACCGGTGAAATCTGTAAGGCGTTGGCTGCGACGGAGGAGAAGGATTTTGTCTTTGCTGTCACCGTTCAGCCCCATGGAAAATATCCAAGCGAACCGCTTCCCGACGCGCAGATCATAGGCGTAGCAGGTATGGAGGATGAGGCGCGGAAAAACGGCTTGGAATACTATCTCTACCAGTTGAAGGAGTGCGATGCCTTTGTCGCGGAGCTGACGCAGGCGCTTCGGGATTTCGATGAGCCGACCGTTGTTGTGTTTTATGGGGATCATCTGCCGAGCTTTAATTTTCAACAGGAGGAGCTGTCCTGCGGCAGCGTGCAGACGACAGAGTATGTGATCTGGTCGAATTTCCCGCTTTCGGAAAACACCAAGCGTGATCTGCAAACCTACCAGCTCGGTGCCTATGTCATGGATCTGTGCGGCATTCATGAAGGAGCGATTTTCCGCCTGCATCAGAGCTATGATTACGCAGGCGACAGCAGCGCGGCATATCAGCAGGCGCTGGAGGTGCTGGAATATGACATCCTCTCAGGCGAGCAATATTATGCCGAAAACGGCGCAACGCCGCAGCCGACGGATATGCACTTTGGTGTAGAGGAGGTCTGTATTACCGCCCTCACGCAGGAGGAGGACGCGCTGCGTGTTTCAGGCGAACATTTTACGCCCTACAGTGTTGTGTTTGTCAACGATATCGGCTATGAAACGACCTATCTCTCCGAAACGGCCTTGCTTGTGGAGGGGCTTGTCCTTGCACCGGAGGATGTTGTTGCCGTTGCGCAGGTTTCCGCCGCAGATGCATTGGAAATATTAAGTATGAGCAAATCGTTTGTGTTTGCTCAATCATGAGGTGATACCATGCCAACGATTCAGGAAATTCGAGAGCGCTTTCGCCGAGACCGCTTTGCGACGGACGCGGCGGGAATTACGATCAAAGAGGCACAGCCGCAGCATGCGATCTGCGAGATGCCGCTTTCGGAAAAGCACCGCAATGCACGCGGCACGCCGATGGGCGGCGCGATTTTCACCCTTGCGGATTTTACCGCAGCCATTGCTGCCAACGGTTTTTCCGAGCATACAGACACCATCTCTCTGCATGCGGATATCACGTTTTTAGGCACTGCGAAAGGCGAGAAGCTGATCGCTGAGGCAAAGTGCGTCAAGCAGGGAAGAACAACCTCTCTATACACGGTAGAGGTCACGGATGAGCTGGGCACGCTCGTCGCGCAGGCCGGTGTGAACGGGTTCGTGCTGCCGAAATAGGAAATATTACGAAATTCCTATTGACTTTAGCACTTAAAAGTGATAAAGTAAAAACAATCAAAGCAACGCGATGAGGCGATCCTGCCAAATCCTCTCGTCCTCTGCTTTTGCAGAGGACGATTTTTATTAAAAAGGAGAAAGAATATGGTTATTACCGACATATTAGAGAAAAACGCGCGGCTTTACGGCGAGGATGTCGCACTTGTGGAGATCAATCCCTCCGAGGAGCGCGACCGGGCGGTCACTTGGCGAGATTTCAGCCTGATCGAAAATACGCGTCCCGACCTGCCGTACCGCCGCGAGATCACATGGGGGCAGTTTGATAAAAAGGCAAACCGCTTTGCAAATCTGCTGCTCAGCCGCGGCATCAAGAAAGGGCAGAAGGTTGGAATTCTGCTGATGAACTGCTTGGAGTGGCTGCCGATTTATTTCGGTATTCTCAAGGCGGGCGCAATTGCCGTGCCGATGAATTTCCGCTATTCCAGCGACGAGATCGAATACTGCTTGGACTTGGCAGATGTCGAGGTGCTGGTCTTCGGACCGGAATTTACCGAACGCTTGGAACCGATTGTCCCGAAGCTCTCCCGCGTGCGCTATATGTTCTATGTGGGCAGGGAGGTGCCGCCCTTTGCGGAGTCCTATTTAGAGCTGGTCAACTACTGCTCGCGCACCGCGCCTCCCGTCTGCATGGAGGAGGAAGACTACGCCGCGATTTACTTCTCCTCGGGCACGACGGGCTTCCCGAAAGCGATCTTACATAATCACCGCGCCCTTGTCAGCTCCTGTATTACGGAGCAAAAGCACCACGGGCAGACGCGCGACGATGTGTTTCTCTGCATCCCGCCGCTGTATCACACGGGCGCGAAGATGCACTGGTTCGGCAGCCTCCTGTCGGCCAGCCGTGCCGTTCTGCTGCGCGGTGTTAAGCCAGAGTGGATTCTGCGCGCGGTCACGGAGGAGAAATGTACCATTGTCTGGCTGCTTGTGCCGTGGGCGCAGGACCTGCTGGACGCCATCGAATCGGGAAAGATCGACCTGAACAGCTATATGCTTGAGCAATGGCGCCTGATGCACATCGGTGCGCAGCCCGTCCCGCCGAGTCTGATTCACCGCTGGATGAAGATTTTCCCGCATCATCAATATGACACCAACTACGGACTTTCCGAGTCCATAGGGCCGGGGTGCGTCCATCTCGGCGTGGAGAATATTCACAAGGTCGGCGCAATCGGCAAAGCGGGCTATGGTTGGGAGACAAAGATCGTCGATGAGACAGGGCGCGAGGTTAAAAACGGCGAGGTTGGCGAGCTGATTGTGCGCGGCAACGGTGTAATGCTCTGTTACTATAAAAATGAAGAGGCAACCAATGAGGTCTTGAAGGACGGTTGGCTCTACACGGGCGATATGGCGCGGGAGGATGAGGATGGCTTCATCTACCTCGTTGACCGAAAGAAGGATGTCGTCATCTCCGGCGGCGAAAATCTTTACCCCGTCCAAATTGAAGACTTCCTCCGCACAAATGAGAAGATCAAGGATGTTGCGGTGATCGGTCTGCCTGATCCGCGCCTCGGTGAGATTGCCGCGGCGATCATTGAATTGAAGGAGGGGGTTAGCTGCTCTACGGAGGAGATCGACGTCTTTTGCAAGGCACTTCCGCGTTATAAGCGTCCGCGCAAGGTCATTTTTGATAAAGTCCCGCGCAACCCAACCGGGAAGATTGAAAAGCCCGTCCTGCGCGAGAAATACTGCCACGGCAGATTGGTCGAGGCGCAGACGACAAATTAACGCGTCATAACATTCAAATTTAAGAACGCCGTAGGTAACGACCGCCAAACGTGCCGTTCGCGCAGCGCGGACAGTTCAGACAAACCGGCTAATACACAGTCGGTACTTCCTGCACCGTCGCGCCCTACGATCTATTTTAAGAGAGAGATAATTCATGTTTTATAGAAGGAGAGAGAAAAATGATAACAAAAATCCTGATGTTGGTGATCTTTTTTGTTATGATGATCGCCATCGGTATTGCCTGCCGGAAACACGCAAAAAGCGTGGACGGCTTCGTTTTGGGCGGACGCTCGGTCGGTGCGTGGTTTACTGCGTTCGCATTCGGCACCTCTTATTTTTCCGCCGTAATCTTTGTCGGCTACGCAGGACAATTCGGCTGGCGCTTCGGACTTGCTTCGACTTGGATCGGGCTTGGCAATGCATTTATCGGCTCACTCTTGGCGTGGGTCGTCCTCGGCAGAAGAACGAGGATTATGACCCAGCACCTTAATTCCCGCACGATGCCGGATTTCTTCGCGCTGCGCTACAACTCCAACGGGCTGAAGATCGCTGCGTCTATCATTGTATTTATCTTCCTCATTCCCTATACCGCGTCGCTGTTTAACGGACTTTCCCGTCTGTTTACGATGGCGTTCCCCGGTGTTGATTACGCGTGGTGCGTGATTGTTATGGCGGTGCTGACGGGCGTTTACGTCATTGTCGGCGGCTATATGGCAACTGCGGTCAACGATTTTATTCAGGGCATTATTATGATCTTCGGCATTCTCGCCGTAATCTTTGCCGTGCTGCACGGTCAAGGCGGTATTTCCGAAGCCATTGCAAAGCTCTCGCAGACCTCAAGCTGGACGAGCGCGGGCACGGAGTTTAAGGGCGCTTACACCTCCTTCCTCGGCGCTGACCCGATTTTCCTGTTCTTTGTGATCATCCTGACTTCCCTCGGCACATGGGGCTTGCCGCAGATGGTCGGCAAGTTCTACGCCATCAAGGACGAGGATTCCATCAAAAAGGGCACGGTGATCTCTACGGTGTTTGCCGTGATCGTCGCGGGCGGCTGCTACTTCCTCGGCGGCTTCGGCAGACTCTTCTCCGACGTCATCACCTATCAGGCAGACGGCGTGACCCCGGTCTATGACAGTATCGTCCCGTCCATGCTCGCGAATCTCTCGCCGCTGCTGATCGGCGTCGTGCTGGTGCTCGTCCTCTCGGCCTCGATGTCGACCCTCTCGTCGCTCGTGCTGACGTCCAGCTCGACCATCACGCTCGACCTGATCGCACCGGCTAGTAAGCAGGGGCTTTCCGAAAAGAAAAAAATGCTCCTGATGCGCCTGTTTATCGCGTTTTTCGTGGTCGTCTCCGCAGTGATCGCGATC
>JAQXWB010000078.1 GCA_029225225.1 Bacillota bacterium
GCGATGCGAAATTGTTCTTTTGTCATGGGGTCCGGGCAGGCGGCCAACTGCTGACGGCAGCGCTCAAGGCGGCTCATAAGGGCTTCCGGTGCTGGTTCCCGGTATTCGTAATCCATCCGCTGCATTTCGCGGCGGATGTGCGCTGTGCTGCAATGCGCATAGACATCCATTGTGAAAGACACGCTGCTGTGGCCCAGGATCAGGGAGAGCGTCTTGAAGTCCATACCGCGCTCCAATGCTCGGGTCGCAAAGGTGTGTCGAAGCGCATGGAACGGATAGGAGGGGAGATCACAGCTTGCGAGCAGCCGTTTATACTCCCTTCGAATCTGAGCACTGCGCAAGGGCTGGCTGTCCGCATCCGGGAAGACCGGGCGTTGCGGCGATGTATCCTCTTGCGCCTGCTTCCAACTTGTCAAATCGGCGGTTATGCTGGCCGTCAGGGGAATGCTGCGTCGGGCGTGATACGTCTTTGGGGGCGCGAGCTCGCCGCCGGTATTCCCCTGGGTATGGCGCACATACAGGACGCGGTCCGACAAGTCGATGTCGCACCAACGCAGGGCGGCCAGCTCCCCGATGCGCAGGCCGGTTGCCAGCGCCAGCCGGATACACACCCCATGCGGCGTCAGCTGGCTGGACTTTACCAGCAGCGCTTGCTGGGAGGGGGATAAACTCGTTGCTTCCGACTTGGGCTTGGGCGGCAGATCGGCAAGATGCGCGGGGTTGCTCGGGATCACCCCTTGCCGGACCGCCTCACGCAGCGCGCCGTGCAACACGCAATGGACACCGTGCAAACTGCCCGCCGAGAGTCCTTTTCGCAAAATTTGGCGATAGAGGGCTTCAATTTCTTCCGTGCTCAAATCTGCTATTCGGCGGTCGCCCAGGCGCATCAGATGGCAGCGAACGATGCCCTCATAACGGCGCCAGGTAGAGACTTTGACCTTGTCTTTTTCCGCTTCCAGCCAGGTATACAACCAACAGCGCAGTGTGATCGGCTCGCCTGGCGAGAGCGCAAGGTCCGTGCGGGCCGGAGCTTCCGGCGCGGTGACTGTGCGCAGAAACGCCAAGGCGTCCTCGGCCCGGCAGAAGTAAAAACTTTTGCGCTGCCTTTGGCCTTCCATAAAACAGGTCAGCCGCACTTCCCAACGGCCGTCTGCCCGCTTGCGCACAGACCCCTGCCCATGCTGGCGGCGCGGCGGGGATTTTGTGCTGTGTCTCTCCATTCCGCTCACCTCATTGACACACAACACTATCAGCAAACCGGCGAAATAGCCAGAGTGGAAGTACACAAAAATGTGCGCAGAAAATTGTGCAGGGTGCGCGGATGATGAGGACGGCAATTGTTTTGGTTCAGAGGAAACGACTTTTTCTCCAAATCTCCAAATGAAGCATAGAACGAGAGAGCCTATCTCCCAAAACAGGCTACAATTTGGGAGAAGAAACGAGAAGCGGGAGAAAATTGTTGCTCTTGCGAGCGCTCAATCGTCCAACAGCCAATCCATGAGGTTCAGCGACTTGATTCCGTCATAAGAAGCGTCCAGCCCTGGCTCCAGAGACAGCACGATTTTTTCGTAATTGTCCCGAATCTTTTGCAGCGGGGTAAGCTCCCGTTTGCGGACATCCTCGCTCTGCATGGATTCCGTCACCTGGATATAGAGCCTGTTGTCGGCTGCGGTGGCGATGAAATCCACCTCCTGATTGTCGATCTTCCCGATGGCTACATCATAGCCCCGGCGAAGCAGCTCAAAGTAGACCACATTTTCTATAGCATGACCGCTGTCCCGGTTGCGGAAACCCAATAGATAGTTGCGAAGTCCCATGTCCACGATATAGTACTTGCCCAGGGTGCGCAGATACTCTTTGCCTTTGATGTCAAACCGCTTGATCTCATAAAAAAAGTAACTCTCCAGCAGTGCACCGATATAAGCCTGCACCGTGTGGGTACTGGGGGTTCCTTTGCGCTCGCCAGCTTCCAGTAGACCCTCATTCATCAATGTGTTGCCGATGGATGAAACCGAAACGCTGTTGCCGATGTTGTCCGCAAGGAACAGGACGATCTTACGCAGAAGCGCAGAATCGGTGATCTGCCGCTGACCGCGCCGCTTTTCCCGCTCCAGAATATCCCGAACCACCACGGTGGAGTAAATACCCTCCAAAAGGGACATGGCCTTTTCCTGATCAAGCCCGATGTCTGCGATTCCAGGCATTCCGCCAAAACGCATATAGGCTTCAAATGCCTCCCGCAGTTCGTAACGCTCGCCATTTCGATCCAATATCTGTCGGCGTGTTCCGCCCAAAACACTGAGGATTTCCCGCACTTCAAAGCCGTGAAAATCCAGAAACTCCCGAAAAGAGAGCGGCAGCATTTTGATTTCCACGCAACGGCCGGAAAGATAGGTGGAATACTCGGAGGACAGCAGGTAGGCGTTGGAGCCGGTTACATAAATATCGCAATCCAACTCTACCCGGAAGGAATTGATTGCGTCCTCCCAGGCGTCAATCCGCTGCAATTCATCAAAGAAGAGGTACATCCGCTTGCCTGGAACGGCGCGCGCTTTTACATAGTGGTATACTTCATCCGCTGTCATCTTCCGAAAATCGTGGAATTCAAAGTTCATTTCCACGATTTGCTCCGCCTGAACGCCGGTTTCCCGCAGGTGCCGGATCATCAGTTTCAGCAGGCTGGATTTGCCGCAGCGGCGGATGCCGGTGATGACCTTCACCGGTTCTGTGTCCTG